>JBARNF010000338.1:0-9783 GCA_049802835.1 Bradyrhizobium sp. | reverse complement strand
CGGCCGCGTTTATCTGGGGCGAGGTGAAATCGTTGCGCGACGGCCTGAAGCCGAGCTGGTGGAACTGTCGACATGGCGCTCTCTGCACGAGGCCGGTTCCGAAGGCGCCATCGCTGCTGCGCCCTGACCAATTGACGCTCAGTCGCGATGCAGGGTGCGAGGAGAACAGCTGGGAACGGCGGCATCGAACAGCCGTCATATCTCTTTGGTATCCGGACTGACGCACAGCGAAAGATCGCGCTGCACGTGCTTTGAGAGCGTTTGATGGGAAGGGCGCGTTACTCTCACATTGCGGCCGTTTCTCTTGCGATGAGCATGATGTATCGTACCGCTCTGCCGCTGCCGGCTGTGGCAGCGCTCGTTCTCATGGCTGGGTCGGCAAGCCGGGCGGGCGAATTTGTGGCTGGAGATGAGCAGCCCCGCCTGTTCTCGATTCCCGCGCAGCCACTTGCTGCGGCACTCCAGGTCTTCGGCCAACTGGCTGGTGTTCAATTGCTCTATGAGAGCAAGTCTGCCGAAGGACGGCAATCTGCGGCGGTCGAGGGACGCTATACTTCGCATGAGGCGTTGATCCGTCTCTTGGCGGGGACGGATCTGAAAGTGCAATACAGCCGCCCTGGCGCGGTGACCTTGATGCTGGAGGCTCCTGTCGCTTCCGAGGGTGGCGCGCCCAGATTTGGTGCGGACCTGTCGCTGGGGACGCTGCACGTTCAGGGCGGAACGGCGAGCACGTTACACGCGCAAGAGTTCGGCGACGCCGTGCGGATCGACGTCCACAACGCGCTGCGCAACAACCCGCGGACGCGCGACGGCAACTATCGGGCGGTCGTGAACCTCTGGATCAACAGCGAACGCGTGGTCGAGCAGGTCAATGTCGCCACCACCTCCGGAGATCCGGCTCGGGATACGGCCTTGGTCGCGGCGCTGCGCGGCCTCACCATGAGCCGTCCGCGACCACAAGGGACGGCGCAGCCGGTACGGGTCGGCGTCAGCGTCAGAACACAGTGATTTCTCAATCCAAGGCCTGCCTGATGTTCCCGCCACGGACGTCCGCGGTGATGTCGTGCGCGGGATGCGTTTCTCGACCGGCATGAGCGTCGCCCCAACGCGCGGCTTCGACCCTCGAACGTCCATCGGCCGAATCTCTTTCGGTGTCGGCCCTGATCAATCGTCTGTTTACCAGTGAGCCGAGCCGCGGCGGCGCGCGTCCATGACGCGCGCCCTCAGGCGAGGTTCCGGCGAACGCGGTGGGAATCAGGAGCGAACGATGTCGCAGGGCAGGTCAACGCACGCGAGGCGGGCTGCAACGGCAGTCTCGCGCCAGCGATGTGCTGCGCGTTCGAGCGGCAACGTCAGGCGTTCGGCGGAGATCGGGGCGCAGGAGCCTGCCGTGGGGCCGATCGCCGCGCACCGCAATGGTCCGCGCCGGGCGGCTTCGTCCCGTTTCAATCAACTGGTGTGGCTCGGCTGCGTGAGCGCGATCGCGCTCTTTTTGAACGGCGTTCCGGTCCAGGCGCGCCCGCTCGGTGCGTCGGGCGCGGCATCCGCGGCCGCAGCCGCGAGCGCTGCAGCCTCGGCGGCTTCGCAACAGGCGGCAACCATCGCCAAGCAGTCGCAGGATGCGATGGCGAAGGCTGCGGCGATGCTGAAAGCGATGCAGGCAGCGCAAGCGGCCGCCCGCAATGTCGCGACGACCGGCACGTCGAACAGCCTCGGCGCCGGCCTTCCCTCTGTGACCGACGGGTTGTCGCCGGGCGGCCTCGTGGTCGATCCACGCGTCGTCAACGCCTCGCAGGCCGGCACGGCCACCAACCTCTGGAGTGGGGCCGACCAGCCGGTTCAGTCCGGAAGCAATGGCCAGACCACGGTCACGATCAAGCAGACCGCCTCCCAGGCGATCATGACCTGGTATCAGTTCAATGTGGGCAGGAATACCTCGCTCGTTTTCGACCAGCAGGGCAATCCCGGCTGGGTCGCTCTCAACCGTGTGGACGCGACCGGCAGGCCGAGCCAGATCCTCGGCAACATCAAGGCGGATGGCTTGGTGCTGCTGATCAACCCGAACGGCATCATCTTCGGCGGCAGCAGCCAGGTGAATGTGGGGTCGCTGATCGCGAGCACCCACGATATCGCTGGAACCACGACCGCGGCCGCCTCGGCATTCTCCGGCACCAGCCCAAACTACAGCGTGCAGAGCGTCACCGCGAACGGTACGTCGTACGCGTTTGCCGCGCCGGCCAATGAGAGCAGTGCCAACGACTACTTTTCGCAGAGCGGCCTCTTCGTCACGGCCGCAACCAACGGCAACGGCAACTTCAACGGGGTGGTCAGCGGAAAATCCGCCGTCTTCGTGATGGGCGACCAGACCTTGGGATCGCTCGGCGGCGGCGGCATCGTGGTGCAGCCGGGTGCGAACATCAACGCCAACCCCGCGGGCTCGACGACCAGCAACGGCTATGTCGCGCTGATCGGACCAACGGTCACCAATTCCGGCTCACTGACCGCCAACAATGGCCAGATCATCCTCGCAGCCGGAAGCGGGATCGTCCTCACCGAGCCGTTCTCCACAGCGACGGGGGTCAAGCAAGCACTGACGGCGACCTCCTTCGCGCCGGGCACGACCACGGTGGTTGTCAACGTGGCGAATTTAGATCAGATCACGCTCTCGGCAGCGATCGCGACCACATCGCTCACCACGGCTTTGCCGAATGGCGGCCTCGTCACGAATGACGGCCTGATCGTCTCCAATGACGGTGCGGTCAGCGTCGTTGCCGACAGCATCCGCCAACTCGGCGTGATCGAAGCCACGACGAGCGTCACCCGGCCCGGGTCGATCGGTTTGAGCACATATTACACAACTCCGACGGCCAACGGAGCGATCGGGAGCATCGTGCTGGGGCCAGGCAGCCTGACGACGATCCTGCCCGACGAAACCAGCAGCACCATCCCGACCAACACGGCCACGTCCAGCTATTTCGAGGCCAACATCCAGCCGCAGATATCGATCAAGGCGAGCGGGGACGTCGACCTGCAAGGCGCTTCAGACGGTACCGGAGGAGCGTTCCTCAGGGCGCCCGGAGCGGCCGTCGAGCTGGGCGCCGGAGTTCTGTCGAGCGGGGCGACCGGTACCGTTCTGATGGAAGCCGGCAGCAGCATCGACCTGTCAGGTCTCGCCGGCGTGACTTTGCCGACCTCCAATTACCTGTTGAGCTTCAAGGTGACCGCCGCCGAAGTCGCGGATACGCCGCTGGCGCGGGGGCTGATCGGCAGCACGGTCACGATCGATGCGCGGCTGAGCGGAACGCGGGCCGACGGATTTTCGTGGGTCGGTTCGCCGCTTCTCAATGCCCAGGGCTATACCGGCCTGATTCCGAAGACGATCGGCGAGTTGCTGACCGTGGGCGGCAAGCTCGCGATCACGGCGGGACAGAACGCGATCACGCTGCCCGGCTCCTCGATCAATCTTTCCGGCGGCTATGTCCAATATGCCCCGGGCTTCGTCGCCACGACGCGGGTGGTCGGCTCCAACGGCCGCATCTACAACATCGGCAGCGTGCCGTCAGATCTCAGCTACACGGTTCTCAGTGGCTTCACGGTCGATCATGCACGCTGGGGCGTGACCGAGACCTACGCCAGCATGTTGGCGGGCGGCTACTACGATCCGGGTTATGTCTCCGGCCGCAGCGCCGGCTCCGCCAGCTTCACCGCGGCGGCGCCGATCCTGGAAGGATCACTTGCGTCATTGATTGTTACGGGCGAGCGCCAGCGCGCCGGCCTCGAAGCGAGGCCGAACGGCGCCGGCCTCAGCGTCGCCTTCTCGGGCACCAACAGCACGACCTACACGGTGCTGCTCGAACCTCGGGCCGACGCCGGCGTAGATCCGTTCGGCCTGTCGACGTTCAAGCTCGGAACATCCTGGTCTCCGACGTTGGTCGCGCTTGCCGACGGCACGCTGGCATTCCCGGTGTTCAGCGACCTCCTCACATCGTCAGCCTTCCGCAGCATCAGCATCAACACCGGCAACAATGCCATGCTGCAGATGACCGCGGATGCCGCGCTCACCGTACTGCCCGGCGGCAGCGTGACGCTCGGCAACGTCGAGCGGATCGACGGGACCATCACGGCGCATAGCGGCAGCATCACCTTGACCGGATCGACCATCGACACCGGGCTCGCCCGATCCGTGGCGCTGCAGGATCTGCTCGTCGCGGGTCGGCTCGATGTCAGCGGACTGTGGGTCAACGACAGCGGCGCCGACACTGGCTCGCTGCTCGGATCCGCCTATGTCGACGGCGGTTCGGTGACGATCAGCACGACGGCGAGCAGCGATCGCGTTGGCACGCTGGTTGGCACCGGTACCACCACCTCGGGACTTAATTTGGGCGGTGCAGGCACAAGTAATTACGTGATCCAATCGATTTCGGACACCACGCGCAGCATCAGGCTGGCGCAGGGGAGTGTGATCGATGCGTCGAGCGGCGGCTATATCGATCGCAACGGTGCGCTGAAGAAGGGTACGGACGGCCTTCCGCTCGGCAAGGGCGGCAGCGTCACATTGAAGACCTATAGTGCCCGTGATGGGTATAGTCTCATAGTACCGATCCACGCGACCGCGTCGACGGATATCCTGGGCTCGCCCTCCGGTCTCCTTGCTGCGGCCGGAACCGAGTTCTATTACTATAGCGACAATGGGTCGGGACTGACCACAATCGTCCCGCTCAGCGATCGCGCCAATACCTACATGGAGGGGGGCATCTACGCCCACGGCTTCGCCGGAGGCGGCACCTTCACCTTGCAGGCGCCTTACGTCCAGGTCGGCGGCACCAGCGCGATCTCCTACGGTGCGGGTGAGACCCAGACTGGCGGCGTCGGCCAGATCAACCTGCCGACCGCCTTCTTCAGCAGCAGCGGGTTCGGCAGCTACGCGCTGATCGGGCTGGCGGAAGCCAATGTCGCCGCGAACACCGCGCTGACGCTGCAACAGTCGAATCTCCTGACCCCGGCTCCCGGATCGCTGGCAGGGATCGCGACGAACGCTGCAAAGGCGCGCGATCTTGCCCAGGCCGGGACCGTGATCGATGGCCTGCGCAAGCCGCTCAATCTGTCGCTCACGCAGTCCGGCATCGATCTGTCCCAGTCCGGATTTGCGAACGTGACCGGCGGCATCAATGTCGGCGCGGGGACGACGATTACCGCCGATCCCGGTGCAACAGTAAGTATCGTCGCCGATCAGGCCGTGAGCTTCAAAGGCAGCATTGCCGCCGGGGCGGGCGCCACGGTCACCATGGTCTCGAAGACGGCCGCCTTGACCGTCGCCGGCAGCGTCAAGGCGCAAGGCGGGGCCATCAACCTCGTGAGCTCCGGCAATCTGACGATCGCTGCCGGCAGCATGCTGGACGTGAGCGGCGTGTTCGTGCCCGATCCGACGGTGAGTCGTTATACGACCGGCACCGTCTATGATGGCGGCACGGTCACCCTGCTCAGCAACGCCACGGTCGAGGTGCAGCCAGGCGCCACGATCGACATCGCCGGCGCGGCGGGGGTGATCGAAGTCCCCGTCGGGCGCGAGCTCCAGACCCAGGCGGTGTGGAGCAATGGCGGCACGCTGCAGATTGGAGGCGTCAGGGTCTATCTCGGTGGCACTCTGTCCGCCGCGGGGGGCGCGCCGCTAGCGGCAGGCGGATCGCTGTCGCTCGGCGATTTCGCGCTGCCGGGGACGCTAGTGGCCTATGGGTCGGCCTTCAACTCCGTCTACAACACCGATGCGCAAACCGTGATCGGGATCGGGTCCGGGATTCTGATCGCCCAGAGCGGTCTGGCGACGCCGTCCACGACGGTCACGCTGACCGCTGACATGCTCAACAATAGCGGGCTCAGCTCCGTGTCGCTCGCGGCCGGAGGATATTTGAGTGGTACGCAAAATAAAGCCACGATCGGGTTTGCCGGATCGACAGAGATCAGCCTGCCGGGATCGCTGGTGCTTCACAGTGGCGGCAACCTGATCAGCATCCTGGCGGCTGGCGCCAAACTGGCCAATCTCAATGATACTCCGACGAGCGTCGGCGGCGCCACCGTGACGCTCGACGCTGGTTATATCCGGCTGGCAGGGACCAGCTATGAGCAATTCCCCTCCCCCCCCGCAGCGAAGAACCTAGCGGACGGCACGCTCTATGTCGGCTCGGACGGCGTATCCCATGGCCGCTTTGTCACGCAATGGATCGATCTCCAGGGCGACCTGTCACTGGTGAATGTTGGCAATGCCGCGCTGACCACGGCCGGCGCGGTGCGGCTGCTGCCCGGCCGCTATGGCAGCGAAACCCTTGCGCCCAGTACCCCCACCACGCTCGGCGGCTATTTCGTCACGCCGGGCCGGCTCACCATCACGGCGTCCGAGATCTTCCCGGCCACGAGCACCGCCTTCCTGTTGATGTCGACGATGAGCGTCAGCGATTCCTCGCCGACGCTCACCATCAAGCAATATGCTGGTAGCTCGCCGACCGCGCCGCTGTCGGCTGGCGGTACGCTCGTGCTCGACGCCCAGAACATCGAGCAGGACGGCACGCTGTGGGCGCCGCTCGGCAACATCGTCATCGGGCTGCGCTCGGCCGCCGACATGCCACTGGCTGTGACCCGGTCGGTCGTGTCGACATCAGCGACGGCCTATTCCGGGGCGATGGTGCAGACCCAATCGGTGACTCTCGGCGCCGGCGGTCTGACCGCGGTCTCGACCGGCGGGCTCGACATCCCCTATGGAACGACGGTCGATGGCGCGACCTGGTATTACGGCATCGATCTCAACAACAGCACTTTTCCAGTCCCCCAACAGACCGCAGCGCCGGCAAAATCGATCAGCGTCTTCGGCTCCTCGGTCAAGCTGGGCGGCAGCATCGATGCCAGCGGCGGCGGCGACGTGTATGCGGTCGAATATGTCCCGGGTACCGGCGGAACCCGCAACGTGCTGCTCAACTATCAGACGGTTTCAACGGTCACCTCGAGCGGCACGACCACCAGCTTTACGTCGACATATGCCGATGGACGTCAGGTCTACGCGCTGGTGCCGGCCTACGAGGCCCAGGTGGCCGCCTACGACCCGGCCTTCGCCACCTATCCTTTTTATTCCGGGAAGAGCGTGACGTCCGCCGGTCTGGCCGCAAGCGGAAGTAAGCTGTCCAGCTTCCCTGCTTCTGCCATGAACAGTGTCGCCGGGATCGCGCCGGGGACCTCGGTCACCTTGAGCGGTGGCAACGGAATCGCGGCCGGCACCTATGTGCTGCTCCCCAGCATGTATGCTACCTTGCCCGGCGCCTACCGGGTGGTGCAATACGCAGCCAATGCCGCGCCATCGACCGGCAGCTTCACCGGGGCCGACGGCTCGGTCTATGTGACCGGCTCTTTCGGCAATGCGATCACGGGTGCCCGCTCGTCGCAAACGGTGCTGTTCCAGCTGCAATCGCAGGCGGTCTGGGGACAGTCCTCGAAGATCAACATCACGAGCGGCACCAGCTATTTCTCGAACTACGCGGCGAACAACGGCCTCGCGCCGACGGCTTTGCCGGTCGATGGTGGGCTGCTCGTGATCGGGGCCACGAGCAAGCTGACCCTCGGCGGCAACAACAATTTCGCGGCAGGCAGCAGCGATCTGGCGCCGGCGGTCCAGGGGGCGACCGGGCAGATCGACATCGCGGCCGCCAACATCGCGATCGTCGCCAGCGATCGGCTGGGCCAGTTCGGCACCGTCGCCGCCGATGGCAGCTTCACGGCGAGCACGGCGTTCAGCAATTATCTGTTCCTGGATGCCGACCAGATCAGCAATCTCGGCGCGGGCAGCGTGCTGATCGGCGGTACCGCGTCCGTCACCTCGCCGGGCTCGATCACCGCGGTCGCCACGAATCTCGAAGTCGCATCCGATGCGCAGCATCAGCTCGGCAGCCCTGAGCTGATCCTCGTCACCCAGGCCGGCGGGGCCCGGGGGCTGACCGTCGATGCCGGCAGCGTGGTTACCACCAGGGGAACCATATCCGGGACCAGCCGGAACATCACGCTGACCGGCGATGGCGCACTGCTGCGGGTATCGAATGGCCGCATGGTGTCGGTCACCCGCAGCAACGCCACCGGCACCGGGAGCTTCGCCATCGGCACCGCCGTCGGAACGGCGCAACTCGTGGCCGGCGCCGGCGTCGTGATCACGGCCGGCAACTCGCTCATGGTCGATACCAGCGGCTCCGGTGCGTTCGCGCCCGATTTGGCGAACAGCAACGGTGCGTCCACGACCGGCGTCACGCTCAAGGCGCCGAATCTGTCGATCGCCGCGAACACTTTCAATTTCGGTCCCGAAGGCCTGGCGGCAAGCGGCCTCAATCTGACGCCCGGTCAGTTCAACAGCCTGTTTGGCGGGGCCACGTCGGTGACCTTGCGCAGCAACACCGGATTCGACTTCTACGACCAGGCAGGTCTGACGCTCGGTGACGCCGCCAATCCGATCGGCACGCTCACCTTCGACGGTTCCGGCTTCTATAGCATCGGCAGCAACACGAGCGGGGCTGGCGCCACGGATTGTTCCGTCTACTGCGCCACCATCGCGGCCACCAACATCACCCTCGTCAATAGCCGCGGCGTGTCCGGCGTCAGCGCCGATCCCGCCGTCGTCGCCGGCGCGGGCGGCACGCTCAACCTCAATGCTGCCAAGGTGATCACCGCGGACGCCGGCGCCAAGAGCTTCGGCGGGTTCAGCAAGGTCAATTGGAACGCCGCCGAGAGCATCACCTTCACCGGAACGGGCAGCATCGATGCGGCTGCCGCCACCGCGACGGCAAAGTTCAACCTCAGCTCGGTCAAGATCAACAACGCCGGCACGGGATATACCAGCGTGCCGACGGTGACGATCTCCGGCGCCGGTGGAACGACAGCGACCGGCACCGCGCTGCTCGGCATCGTATCGTTCGGCGTCACGACGAGCGGCACCGGTATCTATCGCAACGGCGATTTGATCACGATCACGGACAAGGTCACCGGAGCGATCGCCACGGGCACGGCCGTCGTCAATACGAGCGGCGCCATCCAGGGTGTCAACATCATCTCGGGTGGGTCTGGATTCAGCGGGGTCACCGCCAATTTGACGCTGACGATTACCCCAACGGGGGGAACAGGGACTGCCGCGACCATCGCCACGTTGCTGCCGGTATTTGGGGTCGTCGGCATCAACGTCCAGGGCGGCACCGGCTACACCGGCATTCCGACGGTCACGATTTCCGGCGGCGGTGGCTCGGGGGCTTCGGCGCAGGCGGTCGCCACGGTCAGTTCGCTGGCGGTCGCCAATGGCGGCACCGGTTACACGAACGCGCCGCTCGTCACCATCACCGGAGGCGGCGGCACCGGCGCGGCCGCGACGGCCACGCTCGGCGGCACGGGCATTTCCGGACTGACCTTGACCAATGGCGGAACCGGCTACACGAGCGCGCCGACCATCTCGATCTGGGGCGGCTCCGATCTCACGCTGGCGGCGCCCGACGTCGTGGTGAAAGCCGGCGCCAATCAGACGGTCACGGCGCGTGGCAATCTCGTGGTGCAGGGCAATGGCGCGAGCGTGTTCGCCGCCGACAACAGCATCAGCGGCACGCTGGCGCTGACCGGCGCATCGGTCACGGCCCGCAACGGCGTGCATATCGATGCCGCCGGCGGCAAGGTCAGCCTGACTGCGGCGGCGGGTGACGTCGCGCTCACGTCCGGCGCCGCGATCAATGCTCAGGGCGTGCGCCTGCCGGTGAACGATCAGTTCATGGATGC
>JBARNF010000337.1:0-19376 GCA_049802835.1 Bradyrhizobium sp. | reverse complement strand
CAGCTGGTTCTCGAACTGGGTGATGTCGATATTCTGAGCCTTCACCAACGCCAGCTCGGTCCGGTAATTCAAGGAATTGAGCGAGGCGTTCCGCAGCAGCGTAATCATCGGTAGGAAGAATTGCGGTCGGATGACGTACATCTTCCGATAGCGGTGAAAGACGTCGACGATACCGGTATTGTAGAGTTCGTTGTCGGGTTCGAGCAATGAGACCAGGATCGCGTACTCACAGCCCTTCTCGGTCCGATCGCGGTCAAGCTCCTTGAGGAAATCCTCGTTCTTGCTCTTCGTCGCGGTTTTGTCGCTCTCGTTCTTCATCTCGAACATGATTGAGATGAGCTCGGTGCCAGCTTCGTCCGCGTCGCGGAAGATGTAATCGCCCTTGCTGCCGGTCCGCGCGTCGTTGTCTTTCTCGAAATAGGCGTGCGGAAACGCCATCGAGCGTACCCGATTGAACTCGGTCTCACAGTGCTGTTCGAGGGTCTCGCCGACCATCTTGGTCGAGAGGCGGGCTTTCATATCCTTGAGGCGTTCGATCGCGTCGTCCCGATCCTTGATCTGGGTTTCGTATTTGTCCTTGAGCGACTGCTCAGAAAGCTGCTTTTCAAGCTGGACCTGCTTGATGCCGTATTTCAGCTCATCACGCTCTTTCTCGATGGCACCAACAGCTTCGGTCACGGCGAGCTTCTTCTCCAGTTCGACGGCCTGGAGCTTAGCCTTCAGCTCTTGGACTTCCTTTTCCTTAGCAGCAGAGATTTTGTGCTGCTCGCTGGCCAGGAGCGCTTCAGCAAGCTCTGAAGCAGCCTTCTTCTCGCGTTCCGCTTGCGCGAGCGCGTTCGCCAGCGTGTCACGCTCCTTTTCGACAGCACTCAATGCTTCTGTAACCGCGAGCTTCTGGGAGAACTCACTGGCCTCCAGCTTGGATTTCAGCTCCTGGATTTCGGAATCCTTGGCGGCGGCGGTCTTCTGCAGATCCCCGCCGACCTGGGCTTTGGCCAATTCAACAGCACTCTGCTTGTCACGCTCGGCCAATTCCAGCCGTTCGTGCAGTTGCTTTGCGAATTCGGCGTTACGGACCTGCTTCAGAATCTCGGCATAGCCGGATTCATCGATCTTGAAGGCCTTGTCACAGTGGGGACAGATGATCTCGTGCATGGCTCCTGTCCGGGTGGGGGCGAGTGCTGTTGTCATTCGAAAATGGCTGCGTGCGGCGGGAATCAGCCTCCGTCCACCATGAGAACAAAATTAGAACATGCCAATCTGGACGGTCAAGCGATGCGCATCGCTTCCGGGCATTTTCCCCGGTTTTTCCGATAAGGGCCGAGTTTTGCGGACTGCAGTCAGCACCAGGCGAATCGAAACCCGGCTGACCATTGCAAAGACTAGAATTCTAAGAAGATGGCGGGGCGCTCGTTCATGCCGCGATAAGAACATATAAAGAACAAAAAGTCGAGTACCCGACTTAATGATCGTTCGTTTCAAAGCGGTTCCATCATCAACACCTTGCAGCGTGGCCACGGCCGAAATCTCGTTTCGCCGAAGGCACCGACAACTGCTGGTTGGTGATAAAAGATCGCTAGATTCGATGAAGGGCAAAGAGGAGTAGAATACTCACTTCCAGTATGGCGCCGAAAGCGCCCTTCAAAATCGATTTCCTCTCTAAGAGCTGCAGCCTAGTTGAGCGCTGCCTCTTCGGTGAGATACCTGCTCTCCAAATCTTCTCAGAGGTAACATAGTGCCAGCGCCGGCCGCCGGAACGATAACAGTACGCGCCACCTTGGCGATGTTGGACGGCCCGAAGCGTGAAATCGCTGATGGCGTATCCAACGATCAATACGTCTTCTGGCTCGGCTCGGGCATCTCGCGAGAGCGCATGCCGGATCTGCGCGACGTGGCGAAAAGAGTGATGATTGCATTGCAGTCGCGCATCCAACAAGCCGATCCAAACTGTCGTTTCCGCAAGGCCTTGATTGCGGTCGTCGTGCTGGCCAACCCAAGCCCCGATGAATGGAGGCGCATCGACTATGTTCAGGCGCCGGACAGCTGGCTGGACTTCGACGTAATCGCGGCACGGCTGGTCAACAACTATGCCCGTATGCTCAATGTCACTGTCGATGGAGAGGAGCCCGACTTTATTCTTTGGAACGTGCTGGATGCTGCCCATGTTTATGCAGACCAGGCGATCGAGCCGGATGCAGAACATCTGTGTCTGGCGGCTCTCGCGATTGAAGGCGTCGCCTCCGAGATGCCAACGGCCAATTGGGACTGCTTGATCGAGCGCGCCGTTCGTCTGTTGGCCGGTGATCGACCGGTTCTGCGGGTCGTGGTAGCGCCAAACGGCGTGCGTTCCAACCGTTTGCGCGCCAATCTTTACAAATTTCACGGCTGTGCTCAGGCGGCTCTGGAGGACGAGGCTCAATTTCGAGAATTGCTCGTTGCACGTTCGAGCCAAATCAATGGCTGGGTCGCGCAGAATCCGGTGATGGCACCGTTTCTCATCAATTTTATTGTGACACGGCCAACCTTGATGCTTGGCCTTTCGGCGCAGGACTCCAACATTCAGGGTCTGTTTGCCTCGGCGCAGGCGGCGATGCCGTGGCGTTGGCCTTCGCATCCGCCCGCCTATGCGTTTTCAGAGAACACGCTAGGTGCCGATCAGGAGGGACTGCTTCAAAACGTCTATCATCATGATTACAGTCCGGCCAACCGGCCATCGATGGAAGCGGAGGCGCTGGTGCAGGCTTATGCCAAGCCATTGCTGCTTTCGCTGTTTCTTTATGTCGTGACGGCTAAGCTGAAGGTCTTATTGACTATCGGCTTACCTGGCATCGCCGATGCGGATCGGAACAAGCTGCACGAAGGGCTAGATTGCGCGCGCAATCTTGTCGCCGATGGCGTCGTTCCGAGTGCCGCAGTCGTGACGGAGCTGTTAGAGCAATGTGGGCGGACCATGTCGATGCTGCGGGACGGCAGACTGCCTGATCCCGTCAAAGGGCTCTATGCGCCGATCACCGCTGAGCCGCTTCACCGTATGCCCGCCGACTTAACACTTGCCAGCAGCGGGACTTGCCAGTTTGCGATTGCGTCGGGGCTAATCGGCTTGGGGCTCGCACGCGGCCTGTGGACGGCCGCCAAGGCCGACGTCGCGGACAGTATGTCAGGCGCGGTGGTTCTAACTGGTCGAAGCGGCGCGGCGAAGATCTATTTCGCGGCGAATGCGCAAGCTGCCATCCGCCTTGGTACCAGTGGCCTCATCGCTGCCAACGACGATGCGGTCATCGTCCACAGCCACGAGAACCCACCGCCGCTGCCGCGCTATCCCCGCCGCGCGCCGGGTCGGACCGGACTCGCTCGCTTCCGTGAAGTGAGCATCGAAGACCTAGTCGCTGGCGGCACGGAAGTGGAGGATCTACTCGCGCGCTTTCGCAGCAAGGTGGCCCTATGACCGCTGGCATGCCGGCCGAGCGGGTTGCGGAGATCCTTCTCCGCGCCGGATACCGGCGGATCGACCCGCCGCTGCGTATCGCAGGACTCGAATTCGACATTGCGGCCGCGTTCGTCGGCGTCGGCCGTTCCGCCGACTTGGTCGTCATCGGAGACATGGCAGCGCATGGTGAGCGTAAGGTCGTTCAGCAGATCGAGGGGATTGCGCGCGCGCTTGACGTCATGCGTTCGCACCGTCCGCTCACCACCGTGATCATCGGTCCCCGCCCGGTCGGGAAAACACTCGAAACTCTTTCCCAAGTCGGTCGCATCCTGCCCGTTGAAGAGGCTCTTGACCCTGCCGAGCTCCGGGATCAGCTCGCCGTCTTACTCCCGCTGGAGCTGCCGGCCACGCTCTCTGCGGAACGTGATCTCGGAGCCATCGAAACGCTAGCGCTTCCCGATGAACCGCTCGCTGAAGAGTTGGTGGTAGCCTCCAAGCTCGGCGAACTCGCGGTGCGCGAACGGTTTCACGGGGCGTTGAATTCAGTGTTCGAGACGGATGATGCCCGCGACGATAGCAACGGGACAGAAGCATGACGCGCCTAAAGTCGCTTTACGTGAAGGATTTTCGCAGTATCGATGGTGAGATCAACATCTCACTCGATGCTCCGATCGTGCTGATCCACGGACCAAATGGGGCTGGCAAAACCAGCCTCCTTTCCGCGATCGAGCTGGCACTGACCGGGTCGGTCCCGTCTCTCTCGCGTGCTGAGCCCGATTATTTGACTTATCTGCCGCACAGAGACCGTCCATTCGGCGAGGTGCGTCTAGTCGTCTCCGCTGACGACGGCACGCTGCGTTCTTCCGATCTACGTGTCACGACTGGCGGGGTCAGTGGCAACCCGCTCCTGACCGACTCCGAGGCAAGCTTCTTCAGCGAACGGAGCTACCTCGCACAGTCCACACTCGGGCGTCTCCTCGAAATCTACCAGCACGCTGACAAGAAGACCGACTCTCCGCTGACACGCTTCGTCAAGGAATTGCTCGGCCTCGATCGCATGGAAGCCCTGATTGGCGGTCTTCACACCGCGGGCAATATTGCCCGTCTAAGAGGGCCGGTGCCGGCCTATGGCGAGATCCGAGATAAGCTTGCGCTGGATGAAGCCGAAGTTCAGGATCTGACCAGGCTGCTGAATGAAGCCACCATGGCAATAAAGGCGCAGGAGAATGAGCTGAGACAGCGGGTCTCGCCGGTCGATCCCGCATTATTGGATCTCCATCCTGCGGAACTCGTTTTGCGCCTCACCGCGATCTCAGAAGAGGCTGATCTCACCGCGCTGGTGCGGGCACGGCGTGAACTCGAGGTCTCGCGAGCCGGCTGGATATCTTCCAATCCGCTTGGCCCCCAAAGTGGTGAGCGCAGCTCGATCGAGGCCATCAACCAGGCTGCCCGCGAAAAATTCGAGAAGTGGAATTTCGAGCATGGGCGGACCGTTGAAGCTTCCCTTGCCCGGGCCGCTGGGTTTTTTGCCGAGATTTCGGCGTCCAGGGAATCAAGATTTGTCGAGCGCGCGCGTGTGCTCCGCGAGCGCATTGCAACGGACCTGAAACGGGTAGAGAGCGTCCTCGCAGCTCACGACTTGGCACTTCAGCGCCGCGACGATCTCTCCGGACAGCTTTCCGCAGCCCGCACACGTCTGGAGCGGCTCGACCAGGAAATCGGTACCGCATCTGCAGCGAATGAGGCTTTCGCGCGCAACCTATCGGACCTCACGTCGCATATCGAAGGCGACATCTGTCCGGTCTGTGATCGCGACTTCGCTGAAGTCTCGGACACGCCTTTGTCGGCCCACGTCGCCGCCAAGGTCGCCGCAATGGTCGAGCAAGCGGGGCGCCTGCAGTCGTTACTTCAGTCGCGCGTCAGTACGCAAGCGGAAGTCGCGCGGTTAGACCGCGGGCTACAAGCAGCGGCAAGCGGACTGGTTTCCGAAACCGAGCTGAGCGCCCTGAAGACTCGAGCCGTCGATCTGATCGAAGTCGATCGCCAATTGGTTGAAATGAAGCCGGAGCTTGAAGAGGGCGACCGCCTGCGCGACGACGCCAGCAGATCGGCTCAGGCGCTTGCCGCTCTCCAAAACGCGGACCAGTCTGCCATTGTGCTGCGCAACAGCATTGAGAATCTGGCCGGCCGCATGGGAATCGCCTTCGACACCGCAGCGACGACCGAGCAACTATTGCAGGAGCTCGCGACGACCATAGACGGGCGAGAGAGCGCCCTTGCCGATCGTCAGGTTGCACGCCGGGGCGCTATTGCGGCGGCTCAAGCTCTCGCCGCGGCGCTTGAGAATCGG
Organism: Bradyrhizobium sp.; assembly: GCA_049802835.1. GTDB lineage: Bacteria > Pseudomonadota > Alphaproteobacteria > Rhizobiales > Xanthobacteraceae > Bradyrhizobium. The sequence continues at coordinate 13,599 of JBARNF010000337.1, read as the reverse complement.
GACTATCTCGTCGAGAAGCTTAGCGTCTTGGTAGAAGAGTCTAGCAGGCGTAAGGCCCAAAAGGCCGAAGCCGACAAGATCATTGACTTGGGCAAAGACCTTGTGCGCCAGATGCGCGAAGCGCGCGGTCGTGTTGTGCGCCGCGTATTCAACGATGAGTTGAATGCCGTCTGGCGGGATCTGTTCGTGCGTCTCGCGCCGGAGGAGCCGTTCATTCCTGCTTTTGCTATTCCCGAGACCGCAAATGCGGATGTCGAGGCCGAGCTGGAAACTCATCATCGACGCGGCGGCAAGGGTGGCAATCCGCGTGCGATGTTGAGCGCGGGGAACCTAAACACGGCGGCACTAACGTTGTTTTTGGCGCTCCATCTCTCGGTCAGTCCGAAGCTGCCGTGGCTGGTGATCGATGATCCGGTCCAGAGTATGGACGAAGTTCACATAGCGCAGTTTGCAGCGCTGCTGCGTACGCTCTCCAAGCAGATGAACCGACAGGTCATTGCTGCCGTCCATGAGCGCTCCCTGTTCGACTATCTCGCGCTCGAGCTAAGCCCCGCCTTCAAGGGCGACAGGCTCAACGTGGTGGAGCTCGGCCGAAGTGCGATCGGCCAGACGACCTGCCGCTGGGACGCGCGCCTATACGTCGCCGATCGGGCGGTCGCTGCATGAGCATCGGGCCTGACGTAGGTCGCGCCGAAACGTCGTACACGTGAGGGTTATGGCTGGCTGCGTTGAGGGAATCGTCGAGCGCATTCATAGAGTTGCCGTCGATGGCCTCTCCCATCCGGACGCAAACAGTCTGCTGCACGCCTACATCGCCTGTCTTCCCGTCCCGGACCTTTGCTTGGGAATCCTGGAAACGCTCGCCGAGCCGTCGGTACGACGCTCGGCCCTTCGACGACGACTTCTGCGCCTACTGCGCGACGGCGATTTGCAGCCGCCCGATCTCAAACTCGTCTGTGACCTGATCGAGGAGTGCCGGTTGGCTGGCCGTGATAAGCCAAAGGTCCGTGTCTCGGTCGACACCCTCTTGTCCTCGGTGTTCGCGCATCTTCCGCCGACCCAGCAGCATTCCATCGTGCAGACTTGGATGGATCGGGGCACTACGGGAGCAGCTGGTCGCTGGTTGAAGGCAGTAGCCGAGGTGCCGGCGCTGTTCGACGAGAGGGCAATCATAGCCTACTACAAGGCCTCTGACGACGAGCGAGCGGAGAAGCTTCTGGCGAACCGGGCCAGCGCAGCGTTTCTTGAGGAAATCCTTCCCAAATTGGCCGAACGTTGCGATCGAGGCTGGGTCCTAAGCAAGGCAGCTTTGCGTGCGAGCAGGGTCGACGAGGCCGTCTGGCCGATCATCCGGGCCAGGCACCCTGCGACCTACCTTTATCTGGGTGCACGATTGCATCGCCGGATCCCGGAAGAGGAAGCACTTGAGATCGCTCTGATATGCCCCAACTCGATCATGAACGAGACGAGAGGATTAGCGATTTGGGCTGTCGGCCAGATGGGTATGATCCGGGTTCTCGACCAAATCGTCGCTCGGGGCGAGGAGCTCGATCGGAAGGACCGCGCGGAATTTGAAAGCTTCCCAGGTTGAGGGGCACCGTCATGGCACGACCGCAGCGTTACCTGCGGCTATCACACGCGAGAAATTCGCTTCGGCGAAATACGTAAGAAGGAGCCGTACTCGCGCCGCCGCAACTCTCTCTTTAGCCCGATAGACCATCGGACCGAACGCGAACTGATTAGCTTTCTCTCAAAAGCTATCAGTAGCCAGCACTTGGCAAACTCATCAGGAGGCAGTTGGGATCGAACCGGTTTCCTCGACAAACTCTCTGCAAGACGGGATTTATTGGTGTCAGAGCCCGAGCGGGACGAGGCTGAGAACCTCGACAGACGACGAGGCCTGAGAGCAGCCAATCGCACCATTGTTGGTTCGCGAATTGCGACGAAAGGCGCCAGACCGACTTGCCTTACGCTGGACCGGCCGCTTCCGCTCGCCGCACCAGTTTCGCTCCATAAAGCACCGTTTGAAAAGACAACAAACTTAATCGATCCCGACGGGAACCGCAGCAAAAACAATGAAAACGGCCGATATGCTGCCGCTCATAACGGTATGGTTGCAGGTTCGAGGCTGACTTGGCCAATAGCCATATCAATCAGCTACAAAGATACTTTCGTCTTTCCCGAGACGACCGCCCCGAACTGCACTTCCATGGGAGCGACGAAAGCCAGACTGCCAAGTTCGTTAGACCATGACCTTGTCCGGCGTTGCCGAAGGTTTGCGTTTTCCGAACGAAATGGTCAAGTGCGAGGTCGCGCCGCCAGCTCTTGCAGCAGACTTGCCCGGCTTTCGCGGCAGGCGTATATCGTAAGTGCTTTCGGTGACTAAGGTTGGACGCCATGTCCTCCAGGATCACTGGCGATATTATCGACGCACTGCAGCACTGCCGGTTGAAAGCGTACTTTCTACTGCGTGGTGAGCAAGGAACCCCGTCGGAGTATGAGACGCTCCTGATGGAGCAGCGGGCCCGTGTGCTGCCCAAGGTCATCGAGAAAATTCGAAGCGACTACGGCGAAGCGGAACTGGTCACAGACCTTCGTATTACATCTGCCGATCTGAGGAATGGCGCAGCATTCATTCTGGGCGCTTCCCAAGTCGATGATCGGTACACTGTCCGCTTCGACGCTCTTCGTAAGATCGAAGAGCCGTCGGCTCTTGGCTCATTCCGGTATGAGCCGGCAATCTTCTGCGCAACGCCGCGTGTTACCGCTTTCGATCGCCAGCGGCTTGCAGCGCGCGCGGTTCTATTAGCCAAAGCTCAGGGTGCCTTCCCGAACGGCGGAACCGCTTACGTCGGACCCGGCTGCGCAAGGACGCGCATTCGATTCGGATCGATGCTGACCAAAGCAGAGGCCTTGCTCCGAGATGCCGAACGGATACAGCGTGCCGAAGACCCACCGAACCTGATCTTGAATGATCATTGTCGCATTTGCGCGTTTCGCGACCGTTGCCACGATCAAGCCATTCGTGATGACAATCTGACCCTTCTGCGCGGCCTCGGGGAAAAGACCATCAAGCGGTATGCTCGCAGTGGGATACTCACGCTCACGCAGTTGGCGCACACCTTCCGGCCACGGCGCCGTGGTAAACGCGCCAACCTCCCTCTCACCCAGCGAGATCACGCGCTGCACGCACTCGCAATTCGGGACAATACGATCTACGTCCTGGGCTCGCCGGAAGTTAGAACGGCAGAGGTGCGCATCTTCATTGATGTGGAGGGTGATCCTGATAAACAATTCATTTACCTGATTGGCCTGATCGTTTGCGAACGTGAGCATGTTGAGCGGCACTCATTTTGGGCAGATAGCGAGAAGACAGAAGACGAAGTCTTTGCGCGTTTTTTGGAAGTTATTTCTCGATCTGACGCCCCTTGCCTTTACTCTTACGGACATTTCGAGCGAACGTTTATCGAACGCATGAGACGCAAAGCTCGACGCAAGAAACCTATCGACACAATTCTGTCGGCTCTCACCAACGTTCTTAAAATCATCTACCCGCACTTTTACTTCCCAACCTACTCGAACGGCCTAAAGGAGATCGGGGTTTACCTGGGCTACCACTGGAGCGATCCAGACGCATCGGGCATCATGAGTATCGTCTGGCGCAGAAATTGGGAGATGACGGGTGACGCGTCATGGAAGTCGAGGCTGATCCAATATAATCTGGACGACTGCGAAGCCCTGCGCCGAGTTTGCGCCTTTATTAGTCAGCCGCCACACTCTGAACTAGAACGTAAGTCTGTCGGGGAATATCGGGTGAGCTCGGTTGCAGAGCTCGACAAGCTATCGCGCACGACAAACTGGTCGAAGCTTGCAAGTCCGGACTTTGAGTTCGTGAACAAGCGCGCTTACTTCGACTATCAGAAACGACACGTATTCGTCAGAACAAAGCAAAACCGTTCGCGCAAGCGGGGCCCAGGCGAGAAGCGACGGCAATGGCAAAACCGAGACTTACGAGTCACGCACCGGATTCATATTTCAGCCACGCGCTGCCCGCATTGCAGAAGCACGCGCATCACGCCGCTCTCTCCGAGGCAGCAGCCGAAGGGCCTACAAAGAAGACGGAAGCGCGCTATTGATCTCGTCTTCACTCCGGGAGCAATTCGCCGGAAGGTGATCGAGTTCAAAACCGCAGCCTATCGCTGCGAGTGCTGTCAGAAGTGTTTCGTCCCAGAGCGATACGATCGCTTGAAGCGGTACTTTCATGGCCTGATGTGCTGGTTTGCATATCAGCACATTACCCACAGGCTTGGGATCAAATCGCTGGCAGCACTATTTTACGAGACATTCGGCGTCCGGATAAATTTCTGGGAATTTGCCGACTTCCGGCATCTGCTCGTCTGCAAGTACCGTGAGACCTACAACAAGCTTCTCAAGCAAATCCTCGATGGGCCGGTCTTGTACATCGACGAAACCGAGATCAAGCTGAAGGACGGCGAGGGGTACGTATGGGTGCTCGCAAGTAACTCAGCGACAATATACATGTTCCGCCCCTCGCGCGAGGGTGGCTTTCTGCGGCAGATGCTGCGAGATTTCAGAGGCGTGCTTGTCTCCGACTTCTTTTCTGCCTACGACGGACTCCCCTGCTTGCAGCAGCGTTGCCTTATTCACCTGATGCGGGATTTGAACCGAGCCATTCTCGGCAATCCATTCGACCAGGAGGTTCAATCCATCACAGCGCCATTCGGTGTCCTATTGAGGTCAATCGTCACTACCATCGACCAGCATGGTCTCAAACAGCGTCATTTGCGGACGCACATAAAGGCCGCAGATGGATTCCTTGGTGCAATCGCGGAGCGAGTTTACGAATCGGAGGCATCCAAGGCCTTACAGCAAAGACTCCTGCGAAACCGCGAACGCCTCTTCACATTCCTGCGCTATGATGGCGTTTCCTGGAACAACAACTTGGCCGAGAATGCTATTAAACACGTGAGCACCTACAGAGATAACGTTCGACGAAGCATTAAAGCAGCAGGTCTGTCAGAGTATTTAGTGTTACTTAGTCTTTTTCAGTCGTGTCGAGTTATGGACATAAGCTTTCTGAAATTCTTGCTGTCGCAGGAACGCGATATGGACGCGTTCGCGACGGGAAAGCGTCGGCGCCGGCGAGCAGCGCGGATCGAGATCTATCCAAAGGGCTATTTGCCTCCTTCGATCGTTTCCCTTCGGCGGGGAACGACCAGGCCGGCCGCCAAGTCAGGGGCCCTTAGGGGCAATGGTGAGAGAGCCGAGAGCTAGGATCTACAGAAACGGCACTCACATGGGTCGACTTAATCGATGCTTTGCAAGAAACTGCCCAGGTGCGCAATCATCAAGCTTCTGAATTGGTCGCGGAACGGACGAGGCATTTCCTAAGCTCAGGATAGGCGATACTTTCGAACCACGGGCAGGCGGCACAAGTCCGGAAAGGGTCGGTCGTCATGCCGCCGCCGGAACCGCCGCGCTGCTCGAGATTGCGATCCCCTTTTCTCTTTCAAGGCGATCCCTGGCCGTTCCGTGGTCAGGAAACTGCGTCCAATGAGACGCCTATGATGTGCTTTCGAATTTTTTGTGTCCTTGAGCTGTTGCAGAGGACGCTACTCCTTTTCTCGCTTCGACTGAGCGTCGGGCTTTAGTAGGTCGAGATAATCGACATCGAGTGCGACCGATAGCTCGTAAATCGTCACGACTGTCGGGTTGCGCTGCCCCTTTTCCAGGCCGCTGATGTACTGCTGGCTGAAGCCAGAAATCTCCGCCAGCCGCTCCTGAGTCATATCTTTGCTTTTCCGGATCCGCAGAACGTTGCGGCCAACCAACCGACGCATGTCCATGAGCTGAAGTCAGCCCATTGCGCACATGCTTTTTATCAACTATAGTATGTATCCACTAAAGTGTCTACCCACTTGATCGGCTTAAGGGAGGTTCTGTGTCGCGAGGTCGTTTCGCCGAACCAAATCCGCAGGGTCGTGCCGTGGCAGTGACCGCGATTGAACATGGCAACGTGGTCATTACAGTCGCGAGCTTAGCGTGCGAGCGCATCATGTCAGCCGCCCCGGTCTGCAGCTTCATCACCACGATTATGGGCGGTCCACTTCGCGGCGAGACGCGGGAGAGCAGAACGTGGAGCGGGATGATTCGCAGTCACTCGGACGCTGTATCTCGCGTCTCCGAGCTCCTCGTTTCCGAGCAGGATGACTCCTCGCAAGCAGATGATGAGCGCTCGCAATAGAGCCATGAACCCGACCCTTTTGCTTTCCAAAGTGCGATAAGACTTCCGAAAGACGCAAAAGCCTTAACTCTTACCTGATCCAGAGCCTAGACACATCCGCCGGCGCTTTACCGGCAGGTGCACAGGGCTTCGGAAAGGGTATCCGATCGATGCCAAGGCAGACGGCTCTCCCGTCATCACTAAAGCCGCGGCTCATTACTCGCGAGGCGGCAGCCGCCTACATCTGCGTTTCCGCCAACGTCTTCGATCAGATGGTGCGAGCAGGCACTATGCCAAGGCCCAAACTCCTCAGTGAGCGCCGGAAAGCATGGGACGTCCGAGAACTGGATGCTGCCATTGATCTGCTGCCTTCGGATGGCAATGATCCTGGCCTTGACGAGACGTGGAGTGATGTCGATGCCTCGAAGGTTGCCGCCCTACGTTGAGCGCAATCACGTCAAGGGGCATACGTACCTGTCATTTCGGCGCGGCAAGGGTGCGCGCATTCGCCTGCCAGATGACCCGACCAGCCCTGAGTTCATGTCGGCGTACCAAAGCGCCCTTCTCGGTCAGGTGATATCATCGAGACCCGAACTTCGCACTCCCGTCCAGGGCACAATTTCCGCGCTGATCGCCTCTTACATGCGAAGCTCGGAATACATTGGCCTCCGAAAGACCAGCAAGGAGGGGTACGGAAGACGCCTCGAGGCCCTCAGAATCGAGCACGGGCATCGGACAGTCGCTGGACTTTCTCGCGAGCGCATCATCACCGGCATTCTTCAGCCGTTCGCCGACCGGCCCGGCGCGGCTCTCGATACTCTCAAGAAACTTCGCATTCTGATCCGTCACGCAATCAACATCGGGTGGATCAAGCACGATCCGTCGCTTGGAATAAAGCGACCCAAGCTTCAGCGCATCAGATCTTGGACCGAGGATGAGATCGAGCTTTTCCGCAAGAAGTGGCCTCTGGAAACCAAACAGCGGCTGGCCTTCGAACTGTTCTTGAACACGGGCCAACGACGATCGGACGTGGTCCGCATGGCATGGTCCCACATCACGCCCGAAAACAGAATCGCCGTCGCGCAGCAGAAGACAGGACGGCGATTGTTGATTCCACTCCACCGTGACCTGCTTTTGGCCTTGGCCGTCGCAAAGCGTGACCACGTGTCGATCATCACGACCGCCTACGGCCAGTCCTTCAGCGTCGACGGCTTCAGCCAATGGATGCGCGATGCAATTACTGACGCGGGCCTGCCGCTTGGTTGTCAGCCGCACGGCCTGCGGAAGGCAACCGGCCGCCGCCTGGCTGAGGCTGGCGCGACGGCAAAGATGATCATGTCCGTCCTTGGCCACACCACTCTTGCAGAGGCTGAGCGATACACCGAGGAGGCTGATCAGGCGAGCCTTGCGGTCGATGCTCTGGCGCGCCTTGAAGGACACAAGGCGAACGACTTTCCCCAAACCCAATCTGGCGGTTTGGGAAAACCGACCAAAAAGCCAAGAAAATCAGCGGGCGTAAGGCAGAACTGGCGCTCCCTAGGGGAATCGAACCCCTGTTTCAGCCTTGAGAGGGCCGCGTCCTAACCGCTAGACGAAGGGAGCGTGAGGTGAACCGCATAGCCTCGAAATCGGCGCGCCGCAAGACGGGGGATGGAAATTTCGTCAGGTCGTTCGCATTTGGAACGCGGGCTGGAGCGGCGCGGGCGGTGGGCCCCCTCTCCCGCTTGCGGGGGAGGGTTGGGGTGGGGGCAGCCGCGGACACCGGTGCGAATGGAGGGAGTTCCCCCACCCGCATCGCATCTTCGATGCGATGCGACCTCCCCCGCAGGCGGGGGAGGCGCCGACCGGGCGAGCCGTCAGATATGGGATATCATAGCATGTTGGATATCGTAGGGACGAAAGCCCCCGCCCCTTACGGCTCCACCGCAAACCGCAGCCGCCCGGTCGGCTTGAGGGTCTTGGCGTCGAAGGTGCGGATCTCGGTGGTGCCGCCGACGTCGAGCGTCACCGCCAGCCGGTCGCCGGCGGTGCCGGTCGCCACGATGCGGGCGCCCTTGGGCAGGGTCGCGGTGAGGTCCGGGCCCGTGGCGCTTCCCTCGCCGCGGAAAAGGCGGTAGCCGATGGCGACCAGAAGCACTGCGATCGCGACCGAGGTGGTCACGCCCGCGATCATCATCATGCGCCGCAGCCGCGCCATCAGCTGGGCCTGCTCGGGCGACGACGGCTCGGGCGCAACGGTAGAGTTCATGGACATCTCGACTTCACATTCCACTGGTCTGATGACGGTCACCGTGGCCGGCGACGAGGGCTCGGCGCGGCTCGATCGCGTGCTCGCGGCCCGCCTGCCGGAGCTGTCACGGTCCCGGCTGAAGGCGCTGATCCTGGCGGGCCAAGTCTCGATCGGTCCGGGCGCGGTTCGCGACCCCGCTTATCATGTCGGCGCCGGCGACACGATCACAATCGACGTGCCGGAGGCGGCGCCGGCCGAACCGGCGGCGGAGACCATCCCGCTCACCATCGTCTACGAGGACGACGACATCGTCGTCCTCGACAAGCCGGCCGGCCTCGTCGTGCATCCCGCCGCCGGCCACGAGACCGGCACGCTGGTCAACGCGCTGATCGCCCATTGCGGCGCCAGTCTTTCCGGCATCGGTGGGGTCAAGCGGCCTGGCATCGTGCACCGGCTGGACAAGGATACCACCGGGCTGATGGTGGTGGCCAAGAACGACCGGGCGCATGCCTCGCTGAGCGCGCAGTTCGCCGATCACGGCCGCACCGGCGCGATGGAGCGCGGCTATCTCGCCTTTGCCTGGGGGCTGCCGCACCGGCCGCACGGCACCATCAATGCTGCGATCGACCGCCATCCGCATGCGCGCGACAAGATGGCGGTGCGGCCGCGAGGCCGCGAGGCCATCACCCATTATGAGGTGCAGGAGAGCTTCGCCGGACGCGACGGCAAGCCGGTCGCCTGCCTGATCGCCTGCCATCTCGAGACCGGCCGCACCCACCAGATCCGGGTGCACCTCGCCCATCTCGGCCATCCGCTGCTTGGCGATTCCGTCTACGGCCCGCATTTCAAGACCAAGGCGAGCCAGCTGGCGCCATCAGCGCAGGCGGCGCTGGCCGCGCTCGGCCGGCAGGCTTTGCACGCTTATCTCCTGGTAATCGAGCACCCGCGGACAGGAGAAGTTTTACGCTGGGAATCGGAGCTGCCGGAGGATCTTTTGCGCCTGAGGGGCGCTCTGCAAGCGGCGCTATGACGCAGAACGTTCAGAAAAGCGCAAGCATGCCAAGCGGTTATAGCAGCCACACGGGGACGTGACCCTCGGAATCCTTCCACGGGGGCCTGGTTTTAGTGTATGTTGCGTCTGCGTCGAATGGTCGACGCATGGAACGTCGCAAACCGGCCGGCTTTAACCGAGCGACCGTTTGCCTGGCCCGCCGCTATCGGGGGCCTGAACCAACTGGAGGGCGCTCGATGGCCCGTACAGCTACACTGCCGGTTCTCAACGGAGAATCCGGACTTGCACGCTACCTCTCCGAGATCCGCAAGTTCCCGATGCTGGAACCGCAGGAGGAGTACATGCTCGCCAAGCGTTGGCGCGAGCATGACGACAGCGACGCAGCACATAAACTCGTAACCAGCCATCTCAGGCTCGTGGCCAAGATCGCCATGGGCTATCGCGGCTACGGCCTGCCGATATCCGAAGTCGTGTCGGAAGGCAATGTCGGCCTGATGCAGGCTGTGAAGAGGTTCGAGCCCGAGAAGGGCTTTCGCCTCGCCACCTACGCCATGTGGTGGATCAAGGCGTCGATACAAGAGTACATCCTGAGATCGTGGTCGCTCGTCAAGATGGGCACGACCGCGAACCAGAAGAAGCTGTTCTTCAACCTGCGCAAGGCCAAGAGCAAGATCTCGGCGCTGGACGAGGGCGATCTTCATCCGGATCAGGTCAAGCTGATCGCCAAGCGCCTCGGCGTGACCGCTCAGGACGTGGTCGACATGAACCGCCGCCTCGGCGGCGATGCCTCGCTGAACGCGCCGATCCGTGACGACGGCGAAGCGGGCGAATGGCAGGACTGGCTGGTCGACAACTCGCCCAACCAGGAAGTCGTCATGGCCGAGCACGAGGAGTACGACCACCGCCGGCAGGCGCTGAACGGCGCGATCGGCGTGCTCAACGCCAGGGAGCGCCGCATCTTCGAGGCGCGGCGCCTGGCCGACGAGCCGATGACGCTCGAGGATCTCGCCGCCGAATTCGGCGTGTCGCGCGAGCGCGTGCGCCAGATCGAGGTGCGCGCCTTCGAGAAGGTGCAGTCGGCCGTCAAGGGCGCGATTGCCCGGCAGGAAGCGGCGACGCTGGAGGCCGCGCACTGACGCGCGGCTTTTCGCTTGGGTGGTCTTTGGGATGCGACTGGAGCCGGCGGAAACGCCGGCTTCTTGTTAGGTCAGTTGATCAGTCCGCGGCGGCGCGGGCAAGCTCGGCGAGCGCACAGCCCTCGCAGTAGCGGGCGTCCTTGTAGTCGATCCAATTGTGCGCGTAGATCCGCTCCCGCGGAATGCCATAGCGCAGCCGGAGAAGTTTCGACAGCACCCGCCAAGCTGCGATCTGGGCCGCGGTGGCGGGCGTGGTGACGTCGGGATAGTTGCCGGCGAACTCCACGCCGATGGAATTGTCACGCACGACCTTGCGCCAGGTCGATGCGTTGTCGATATAGCGGTTGTCGTTGCGGTTGGCGCCGTCGCCGTGCAGGGTCACCATGCTTTCCGGGACCGCCCAATACACCGTGCCGTCGGTTTCGACCCAGAGCGTGACGCCGCGACGTTTCGGGTTTTTGGCCTGCGCCAGTGCCCCTGCCCGCGCCGACCCCGCCGGCCCCTCGGTCTGGTGGACGATGATGTTGGTCCAGGGATGGGCTTTCGTGACGTCGCCCCACGGCGCCAGCCACACCATCTTCAGCCCGGGGATGTCGGGCGTGCCGGACGCTCGGGCGAGCGCGGCGAGGTCCTCGGCCGAGACCGGTCGAGGGAGAATGAGCAGCGCGAGCGCTGCGTGGAGGAAGATCGAGGTCGGCCTCATGGCCGGCAATGATAGCACCGCTCACTCGGCGGCGGCATCCTGCCGGGGCAGGTCGGCGACCATCGCCTCGATCTGGTCCGGCGCGAGCGCGGGCGCAGCATCCTCTCCGGTGAAGACGGCATAGCCGTTCTTGCCGTCCTTCTTGGCGGCATAGAGCGCATGGTCCGCCCGCGCCATCAGCCGGTCGGGGAAAGCGCCGACGTCGTGGGTCCATTCGGCGACGCCGATCGACACCTCGATCGCAACGTCGGCGCCGGCACAGGCTTCCGCATCGTCGCGGCAGACATGCAGAATGCGCCGCGCGATCATCTCGCCCTCGCGCAGGGTGGACGACGGCAGCACGATGCAGAACTCGTCGCCGCCGGTGCGCGCCAGCATGTCGCCGGGCCTGAGCCGGGTCTGCGCCATCAGGGTAAAGTGCTGCAGACAGGCATCACCCGCCGCATGGCCATGGGTATCGTTGATGAGCTTGAAGCCGTCGAGGTCGATCACGAGCAGCGCGAACGGCCGGCCGGACCGCTCCGCGCGCGCGCATTCCTCGGCGAGACGCTGCATCAGATGGCGACGGTTGGCGACGCCGGTGAGATCGTCGAGCAACGCAAGATCGGCGACCTCGTTGCGCAATCGATCCACCGCCATCAGCAGGAAGCCAAAATTGAGCGACATCGACAGGAAAATCAGCAGCAGCACCGCCGCGGCCTGGCCGACGGTGGAATGAGTGACGTTGAAATCGGCACCGACGAATCCACCGATCGCGCGGACGGCGAAGACCGCGATGATCAGGACCGATAGCAAACCAGCCAGCCGCGCACCCGGATTGATGGGCCCGCGCCTGGAATCGAGCACCAGCCGCGCGATGACAGCCATGGGGACAGCCTGCCCCACCGAGTAGCACAGTATCCGCAGCGGACCGCTGTCGTAGACGTAGAGGAAAAATGCGATCGACGCGCAAGTCAGAGCGACGACGCCGAAGCTCAGCCGCCACGAAGCCTTCTGCCCATAGAAGCGCTCCACGCCCATCGCCGCGAGGCAGATCGCGAAGATTATCATAGAGCCGCCGGCCAGCAGCGGGACCAGCGAGCTAAAATAGAACCGCCCCAGCGCGAACAGCGCCGCCGGCGCACACATGAATGCAGACGCCGTCCAGTAGCGCGCCGAATCCAGATTGGGATAGCTGCGCATCACGTAGGCCCAGATCAGGCCCAGCGCGAGGAAGTTGACCACGAAGGCGGTCCACAGCGTCGGAACGTTCAGCATCCCGACCGCCGGACTTCGCGAGTCCTGTCCCCGATGTTCAACAACGCCGCTCTCATGACCTTCCCTGTGGTTCGCGGTAACATGGCCGCGGCGGGCTTAACGGTTCCTCAATCCCGCAACCAAGATTGCGCCTTGGTTTTGAATCAATGAAGACAGCATTTGCCCGCCGTTAACCCTGCCGGCCGCGTGTGCGAACCTCGCACGGCGCAATCGATGCATCGAGCTGTGGATAAGACGACGCGCCGTGGTGACAGCGTGAGGCAGAGCTTCGCGAATCTGCTGGGATCGTGTCCCGAGGCCTGAGCAAAGGTGGCCGTCCGCCAGCAAGGCCTCGAAGTCGCGTTGCAATCCATCAACTCCTGACGAGGATTCCATGGCGAAGAAAGCGAAGAAGGCCGCGAAGGCGACCAAGAAAGCGGCGAAGAAGACCAAGAAGGCTGCCAAGAAGAAGTAGTTGCACTCCCCCGGGTGGGAGCGCGGCTTCCACCCGGTCTCTGCTCTCGTCCCGCCTTCAATTGCCCCTCCGCGGCCCGCTATGTTCGCATTTCCAGAAATTGGATGCCGCGCTGATTCGTCAAGACGATCCGAAGCGGGTCCTACACCTCATCGAACCTCCTCCGAAGCTCCGGCGCGCGCTCGAGCGTCACCTCGGCCTCGCGCAGCACGTCGAGCGGCGCCCACGGCTTGGCCCAAAACTTGGCATTTCCTGGCAACGGCTGGGACAGCGGCCGTCCGGAGGTGACGACGATGTTGATGTGCGGATGACGCGCTCGTGCGATATGCGCGAGTTCGACGCCGCTCATGCGACCTGCGAGATTGACGTCGGTCATCAGCAGCACGACGCGGAGGCCTGGCTTGCTCAGCACCAGTTCGGCCGCCTCGGCGCTCTCGCACGTGATCACGTGGTAGTCGCTCTCCTCCAGCAGCAGAGCGATCATTTCGCGCTGTGTCGGATCGTCTTCCACGATCAGCGCCGTTGCGCGAAAGGGCTGCGACTGTCCCATGCAAACACCTCCA
>JBARNF010000336.1:0-3235 GCA_049802835.1 Bradyrhizobium sp. | reverse complement strand
GGTCCCAACACCGCGATCGGCGGGATCGGCAAGGCGGTCGCATCGCTGGAGACCGAGACGCCGCGCCTGCAGCAGCAGACGCGACGGCTGGTCACGGCATTCGCGATCGGCGGCGCCGTCGTGGTCGCCATCACGGTCGTGCTCTATGCGCTGTATCGCGGCGGCTGGCTCGAAGGGATTCTCGCCGGCATCGCGCTGGGCATGTCGATGCTCCCGGAGGAGTTCCCGGTGGTGCTGACCGTATTCCTGGCGATGGGCGCCTGGCGCATCTCGCAGGCCCGCGTGCTGACCCGGCGCGCCTCGGCGATCGAATCGCTCGGCGCGGCGACCGTGCTGTGCACCGACAAGACCGGCACCTTGACCCAGAACCGCATGATGGTGGCGCGCCTGATGCTGCCGGACGGCGCCATGCTGACGCCTGCAGCGGCGACGCCGGATGCCGTCACGCTGCCGTTTCGCGATCTCGTCGCCACGGCCGTTCTCGCCTGCGACCCGCAGTCGCATGATCCGATGGAGAAGGCGCTGCACGCGATCGGCAACGGTGCCGCTGAGCAGGCGTCATTGCTGCAGCGTTATGGCCTGCGGCCCGAGCTGCTGGCGATGACGAATGTCTGGTCGGGCCGAGATCAAGCCGACCGCGTGGTCGCGGCCAAGGGGGCGCCGGAAGCGATCGCATCGCTGTGTGGCCTCGCAGGCCCCGAGCTGGTCGCGCTGCAAGGGCACGTCGAGACGCTCGCCGCCGAGGGCTTGCGCGTGCTCGGCGTCGCCCGGGCCAGCTGGCGCGATGCCGCGCTCCCGGCGTCCCAACAGGGCTTTCCGTTCGCCTTCTGCGGGCTCGTCGGCTTCGCCGACCCGTTGCGGGCGGAGGTACCGGGCGCGGTCGCCGAATGCCGCTCGGCCGGCATCCGCGTCATCATGATCACCGGCGACTATCCGGCGACGGCCGCTGCGATCGCAAGGCAGGCCGGACTCGATCCCGAGCGCGTCATCACCGGGACCGAGCTTGCTGATCTCGACGACGCGGCTCTGGCGCAAGCGGCCAGCACGCCGACGGCATTCGCGCGCATCATGCCGGAACAGAAGCTGCGCATCGTCACCGCGCTCAAGGCCGATGGCGAGATCGTCGCGATGACCGGTGACGGCGTCAACGATGCGCCGTCGCTGAAAGCGGCGCATATCGGCATCGCGATGGGCGGCCGCGGCACCGACGTCGCGCGCGAGGCCTCAGCGATCGTGCTGCTCGACGATGATTTCGGCTCCATCGTCAAGGCGATCCGGCTCGGCCGGCGGATCTACGACAATCTGCGCAAGGCGATGAGCTTCATTCTCGCGGTCCACTTCCCGATCGCTGGCCTGGCGCTGCTGCCGCTCGTCACCGGGCTGCCGCTGCTGCTCGGCCCCATCCACATCGCCTTTCTCGAGATGATCATCGATCCGGTCTGCTCGCTGGTGTTCGAGGCCGAGACCGAGGAGCACGACATCATGCGGCGGCCGCCGCGCGATCCGCAGGAGCCGCTGCTGCCGCGGCCGCTGGTGCTGTGGGGCGCGCTGCAGGGCATCCTGGCGATGGGGGTGACCGGCGGCTTCCTGCTGCTGGCGAGCCGGGCCGGCATGCCCGAGGACGAGATCCGAGCCCTGGTGTTCTTCGTGCTGGTGTCGGTGATCGTCAGCCTGATCTTCGTCAACCGCTCGTTCTCGAGCTCGCTGCGCGAGGCGCTGCTGCGGCCGAACCGGATGCTGCTGCTGGTGATCGGCTTCGTCGTCGCGGTGCTCGCGACCAGCCTGACCCTCCCGGTTGCGGCGGCGCTGTTCCGGTTCGGGCCGCTGCATGCCGACGATCTCGCGCTGACCGCAGGCGCGGCCATCTCGACGCTGACTGTGCTCGAGCTGTCGAAGTTTCCGCTGCGTGCCGCGCTGTCGCGACACGCAGCACGGCCCGATCAGG
Organism: Bradyrhizobium sp.; assembly: GCA_049802835.1. Taxonomy (GTDB): domain Bacteria; phylum Pseudomonadota; class Alphaproteobacteria; order Rhizobiales; family Xanthobacteraceae; genus Bradyrhizobium. Next base: position 1,290 of record JBARNF010000336.1, on the reverse strand, counting down.
TCAAGGCGGCCTCGCCGCTGCGATAGATCGCAAGGTCGCGCGAGCCGGAGAAGATCGCGCGCGGCTTCAGGCCGTAGAAGCGACGGATCGAGTGGCTGAAATGCGTCGAGTCGGGATAGCCGATGTCCTGCGCGAGATGCGCGAGGTTGAGGTCCTGGTTGGCGTAGTTGAGCAGGTGACGCGCCCGCTTCCAGGCCCGGAACGAGCGGAAGGAGATGTCGGTCTCCTCCTTGAACAGATGCAGGAAGCGCGAGGCCGACAGGCCGACGGCGGCGGCACAGCTCTCCGCGGTGGCCGGCTCGCCGGAGAAGCGGTTGATCAGCGCGATCGCCCTGACCACGCGCGGATCGAGCGTCCGCTGCGGCAGCACCTCGCCGAAACAGAGCCGGTCGAAGATGGCGCTGGTGACGTCGCCGCTGAGCGGCCGCTGCACCAGTTCCTCATAGGCGGCGCGGACGCGGCAGGCATAGGCCTCGGCCTCCCGCGTGACCTTGCTGGCGAAACGCTCCAGCGTGCCGATCGGCACGCTCTCCGGCTCGATGGTCACGACGATGACGGTACGGTAGTCGCTCTCGATCGTATGCTGCCTGTTGGGCGGCACGATCAGCAGTTCGCCGCACCGCTCTTCGCCGCCGTCGAGCAGCAGCCGCAGGCTGCCGGTGAGCGCGACATAGATATGGAACGCGCCCGAGCAGCGCTGGCGGGGACGGCCGAGCAGCCCGGCGTAGAAGACGCGCTCGGGCGTGATCAGCATGAGATGGCCGGAGTCCCGGCGGGTCACATCCATGGTAGTCCTCCTGAGGCGCGGCTCTGTCGGCCGCTTCGTTGGAGGAGAACCATAGCGCAATTCGCGCCGCTGTCATCGGCGATGGCTGGCGATTTTTGTCGCGGTTAATCCTATCGCATATCGCGCGGAGAAGGCGCTGTCATTCCGGGGCGCGCGGCTTGATGCCCTGTGCGACACCCGCGCGCTGCTCGGCGGCGAGCGCCTTCTGGTAGCCCTCGCGCTGCTGCAGCCGCGCCCAATAGACCGCCACATTGGGGCCGAAATCCTTGGCGAGCCCCAGCGTATCGGCCAGCCGCAACGCATAGCCGATCACGATGTCCGCCGCCGTGAAGCGGCCGGCGCACAGGGTTTCAGCATTCGCAGTGGCTGCCTCGACGGCGCGCAGGCGGCCGAAGAACCACTTGGCATAATCAGTGGCCACCTGCGGCGAGCGCCGCTCCTCCGGCTCGAGCTGAGTGTATCGTAATACCAGCGTCTGCGGAAACGTCAGTGTCGCGTCCGAG
>JBARNF010000335.1:0-19307 GCA_049802835.1 Bradyrhizobium sp. | reverse complement strand
GCGCGAAGCTGGCGATGACGAAGACTGAGACGATAGCGACCACGCTCACCCAGTCGGTCTCATCGCGAGATTGTCTGTTCTCCATCGCAGCGCTCCGCCTCACAAGACGCCCCAGGTCCCGAGGACGATAGCAGCAGACGAGTGGGGCGAATGAACGGTCGTCGGATGGACGGGTTCGGTTGAGATCGTGACCAAGCCGACCGGCCGTCATTGCGAGCGAAGCGCAGGAGCCGCGCCAGGTTTCTGGATTGCTTCGTCGCTTTGCTCCTCGCAATGACGCCAGTGGCAAAGGCAACGTCGTTCTATGAAGCCGCGCGTTGCGCCTCGCCATAGACGCGGGCCAGCAGGCTGCGGGCCGTATCGCCCGGCTGCAACGCGGCGACGGTGACGGCGGGCTCCATGCGGGCGTCGCGTTTGCCGTGCGAGGTGTGGCGCATCACGCTGGAGAGGCGGCGGGCGATCGCGTGCGCCGAGCGCAGGTCGGTCTCGGCGAACACGACGACGACGGAGCCGTTGTCCTCATGGGTGCCGAAATCCATCCGCCGCATCAGCCGGCTGATGATGCGCGCGCCGTCATATTGGGCGCGCGGGTTGACAGGATCGAAGGCGAAGCGTGCGACCGCAAGGCTGCCGCCGCTCTTCAGCGTCTGGCTGACGGCGGTTGCGAAGTCACGGGCGAATGCGGTGCGCGTCAGCAGGCCGGTGTGCGGGTCGAGCATGCCGCCGGCTTCGATCGCACGCAGCGTTCTGTTGAGCCTCGCCTCGAAGGCATGTTGCCGGATCAGGGGCAGGGCGCTCATCGCAATCCGCGCGGGATCGCCGGCGATGATCTCGAGATTGGCCAGCTCCTGCATCGGCGCCGGCTGATTGGCGGTGACGACCACGGCGATGTTGCGGAAGCGCGTGTCCTCGGCGAGCACCGCCAGGAAGGCGTCGACCACGCGGGGCGAGAAACCTTCGCCCAGCACGATGCCGTCGATGTCACGGCTCGACAGATGCTTGGCGGCAGCCTCGATGCTAAGTGCGCCGACCACGGCGATGCGTTCGCCGAGGGCGACCGACAGTGCGGGAAAGGAGGCGCCGCGCCCGAGCAGCAGCACGGTCGCGTCATCGAGCGGATCGGTGTCGGGCAGCGTCGCGCCGTCGGTCTTCTTCTCGGCGAGACGGCGCAGCACCGTCGTGTGCAAGGTGCGGACGCGCAGCGCGGCGCGCAGCCGCGCCGTCAGGCGGTCACTGTTGTCGCTGCCGTGCATCGGGATGGCATTTTCGGGCAAGGCCACGCCGGCCGGCGCGATGGCGATCAGCGGGACATAGGGTTTGCGCGCGCCGACATGGCGCGAGAAGGTCGCGACGTCCGCTGCGTCGGCACCGTCCATCACGGCGAGCACCGCCGCGGGTTGCAGCCGGGACATCGCATTGACGGCGTCGGCCCAGCGGGCCTCGACCGAGGGGAGGATTTGCGCCACCGCGAGGGCCGCTGACAGCGAAGGCCGCGTAGACGTGGAGACGATGAGAAGCGGGCCTTGTTGGGACATCCAGGGGAACTCAGGATACGCTGATGACAACGCGTAACCCTAGGTCTCTCGCGTTAACGCGGCGTCAACACTGTTCCAAGTTACCGGTTCCACATTGCCCAGGACCGGGCCGCATCGGCAGTGTCAGCCGCCCGACCCCGCGCGATCACGGAAGGCTTCGACCATCAGCGGATTGAGCCCGAGTTCGGCCAGCGCCTCCCGCGCGCGGGCATTGTCCATGGCGCGACCGGCCAGCCGGTGCCCGCTGAGCCGGTCGGGCAGGGCCGTCAGCAGTGCACCCTGGCCGAGCCGCCGCGACCATTCGTGGAGGTCTTGTGCGAGGAAGCGGTAGCCGCCGACGGCCATCACGCCGGCCGGCGGCGCCGTGATCGAGATGGTGTCCTGGGCGCGATCGAGGCGGACGGCATATTCGGTGTCGACGTAGTCGCGTGGCGGCGCCGGCATCAGCGAGTCGCTCGGCTGCGATGGTGGAGCGTAGGCCGCGAGCACCACCATGGGCCCGCGCAGGCCGAGCGTACCCTTCGGCGTCACCAGGACCTCGCCGGCGATCGACGATCCCGGTTGCTCGCGCGGCGCGCCCTGGCGTCCCGGCTTGACCGGACCCGGGCCGCCGTCGGCCGAGGTGCGGCGCACGGCGAACAGGCCGGCTTCGCCGAACAGATAGACGTCGGTCAGCTCGATGTCGCGCGTCTTCCAGGCCGGGCTGGATGCGACCTGCTCGGGCGCGCGCCACAGCCCGAGCACGTAGCGCAGGTTCGGCAGCCGGGCCGCGAGATCGTTGTCGTCGAGGCGCAAGGTGAGTTGCGCCGGTGCGATCAAGGTATCGCACCCGAGCTCCGCGAGCTGCTGCTCCAGCGCGTCGGCGTCGAACGGGTGGTGCAGCGCAAGGCTGCCGCCGGACAGCAGCCACGTCACGACCGAGGCGGCGAGTCCCGCGAAGGATGACGGCAGGAATGCCGACATCATGTTCACGCCTTGCGGCAGGTCGCTTTCGAGCGAGATTGCGAGCCCGCCTGCGATCAGGCTGAGATGGGTGCGTGGCACGGCGCGGAAGCCATCGGCAGTCACGTCGAACGATACGATCGCGGCCTTGCGGCCGTCGGGTATCAGCCCCCGCGTCGTGCGCGACGGCCTGGCCATGGAGTGGTCGAGCGAGAACATGCCCTCGGGCAGATCGTTGCCGAAGCCACAGACGTGACGGATGGAAAACGCCTCGGCAGCAGCGTTCATGGCGAGATCGGCATGGATGACGCCGTCGATCTTGGACATCGTGACGATGGCCCGCGCGCTGGTGCGGTTCAGCGCCGCCACCAGTTCCGCCTGCCGCCACAGCAGCGGGAACACGGCCACGACCAGGCCGGCGCGATGCGCCGCCAGCACCGTCAGGATGAACTCGACCGTGTTGGGCAATTGCACCGCGATCACCGAATGCGCGGGAAGTCCGGCGTCGATGAAGTGCGCCGCCAGCGCCGAGATCGCGCGATCGGCTTCCGCGTAAGTGAGGCGCAGCGGCGGCCGCCCGGTGATGCGCTGCTTGTTGATCGGATCGATCAGCGCGACCGCATCCGGCTTGCGCGCCAGGATGCGTTGAAACAACGCGTCGAGCGTCGGCGACGTATTGGCCTGATTCACCTGTTGCCCCGTACTTTCACGGACCCGGCCACGACCAATTGCCCCGATTGGTCACTTCTGTGCCGGCTCCGGCCGCTGCCACCAGCTCTCCGGGAGCGCTCCCGTCAAAGCTGTCCTGTTTGGCCGTTCTATACGATTCCACCGCGCAATCCATTCCTCGGCGGCGTTGAGCACTGGAATAGCGTAGAAGCCGGCCATCAGGGTACGGTCCAATGCGCGAACCGTCGAGATAAATTCGGGCCTGTCGCGAGCGCGCAACAGCGCGGCGATCATGGCATCGATGGCCGGATCCTTGGCGCCCATGTAGTTCCTAGTTCCCGCCCGGTCGGCCGCCTCGCTGCCCCAGTAGAACGCCTGCTCATTTCCAGGCGACAGCGATTGATCCCAACGGTTCTGGATCATGTCGAACTCGAAGCTGAGCCGGCGCTGGTCGAACTGGACGGGATCGACGACCCTGATCGATGCGCTGACACCTGCGCGCTTGAGGCTACCGGCATAGGCCAGTGCGATGCGCTCCTGATCGCGGGTCGTGACGAGGATCTCGAACGCGAGCGGCGCCTGTGTCGCCCGGTGCCGCAACAGGGTGCCGTCGAAACCGTAGCCGGCCTCGGACAGCAGATCGAGTGCGGCCTTCAGCGTCGCGCGATCGCGGCCTGAACCATCCGTGACCGGCAGGCGGTAGCTGCCGTCCATGATGTCGGGCGGGATCTGCGCGGCAAACGGCTTCAAGAGCTCGCGCTCGGTGGCGTCGGCCGCGCGTCCATAGGCGGACAGCTCGGAGCCGGCGAAAAATCCACCGCTGCGGCGGTAGAGCCCGAAGAAGTAATTCCGGTTGATCCATTCGAAATCGAACAGCAGCGTGAGCGCGCGACGCACCCTGATGTCGGCGAACACCGGGCGCCGGGTGTTGAACACCAGGAACTGCGAGGGCTGCGGCATTCCCGACGTGAGGCTGTCCCGGATGACCTCGCCATTGCGTGCGGCCGGAAAATCGTAGCCGTCGTGCCAGCGCAGCGGCTCGTTCTCGACGCGGAAATCATACAGGCTGCGCTTGAAGGCCTCGAACTGGCCGTTGGCCTCGCGATAGTAATCGAGCCTGACCTCATCGAAGTTCCACAATCCGCGATTGACCGCCAGGTCGCGGCCCCAATAATCCGGATTGCGGGTGAGGGTGACGCTCGATCCTGGCCGTACCGCGGTGACGCGATAGGGTCCGGAACCGATCGGGGCGGTCATCGTGGTGTCCTCGAAGCCTGCCTCGTTGGTCGCGTGCTTCGGGAGGATCGGCATCAGGCCGAGGATCAGCGGCAGTTCGCGATCCTCCGCGCCGTCGAAATCGAAGCGGATCGTCAGAGGATCGAGCACGTCAACCCTGGCCGCCTTGGTGTAGAACTGCCGGTGGTTGGGGCGGCCGTGGTCGCGCAGCAGCGCGAAGGAGAACGCGACATCGTCGGCCAGCACCGGCCGGCCATCGGAGAAGCGGGCGCGGGGATCGAGACGAAAGGTGACGTAGGTCCTCCTGTCGTCGGTCTCGACGCTTCTCGCCAGCAATCCGTACAGCGTGAAAGCCTCATCATTGCCGCGGGTGAGCAGGCTTTCGACCACATAGGTGCGGATCTGCTGCACTGCGACACCGCGGACGATGAACGGGTTCAGGCTGTCGAAGGTGCCAAGCAGCCCCCAGACCAGACGGCCACCCTTGGGGGCATCCGGGTTCGCGTAGGGCATGTGCTGGAAGCCGGACGGCAATGCAGGGTTGCCGTGCACCGCGATTGCCGCAGTTTCGGCGGCGTCCGCACCGGAAGTGTAGACCGGCGGCAACAATGCCAGAATCACGGCGCTCAAGCGCATCGCCGCGCTGAACATCCGCTGCAACATCAGGATCAGGGTGCAAGCGTTTGATTCGAAACAGGTCACGACAGGCTTTTATCACAAGCCCGCCGGCGTTAGATCGCGACCATGTCGTGGTCTCGCGGCATTGATCTTTCCGCGCACCGCGTTATGAAAGCGGGCGATTGAGTTAAGGCGGCAACGCCTGTCACTTAACCGCCTCATTTCCTGAGGAGACAGCCGCTTCAACGGCTTGGTGTGGCGCCTTTGGCGGTCTCGGGCGCTGCCGTTCAGAAAGGGTTTTCCGCAATGAATTTCCGTGACTTGGCCTCGTCGGTTGGGCCGCGTGGGCGGCTCTTCGCTCTGCTGGCGGTCACCGCGCTGGCTGTTCCGTTCGCTTCGGCTGCGCAAGCTCAGGCGCCGAAGGCGAAGGCTCCTGCCGCTGCCCCCAAGGCGCCCGCTCCGGCGGCGCAGGCCCCTGGAGCTCCCCCGGCCGGCGGCCAGGCGCAGGCTCCGCAGGCGCAGGAAATGCCGCAGCTGATCTACGCGCCCTGGACCAAGTTCTGCCTGAAGGGCCAGGACGCCGGCGCCAAGCAGGTCTGCTTCACCGGCAAGGACGGTCGCATCGAGTCCGGCCAGCCGGTCATCGCCGCCGTCATCATCGAGCCGGAAGGCGAGCCGAAGAAGCTGCTGCGCGTGACGCTGCCGCTGGGCATGCAACTCGTACACGGCACCCGCATCATCGTCGACAGCAACGCGCCGCTGCAGGGTCCCTACGTCATCTGCTTCCAGAACGGCTGCATGTCGGACTACGAGGCGACGCCTGATTTCGTCGCCAGCCTGAAGAAGGGCCAGAACCTCTACGTCCAGGCGATCAACTCGAACGGGACCGCGCTGACGCTGCCGCTGCCGCTGCAGGAAGGCAACAGCAGCTTCGCCAAGGCCTATGATGGCCCGCCGACCGACCCGAAGCAGTTCGAAGAGACCCAGAAGAAGCTGCAGGAAGAGCTGCAGAAGCGCGCCGAGGAGCAGCGCAAGAAGCTCGAGCAGACCCAGCCCGGCCAGCCGCAGCCCGTCAAATAAAGCGGGCCTCGAACAACGAAGGCGCTCCGATCGGAGCGCCTTTTTCGTTCGAGCCGTTGTGCTGAGCCAGTCGCTAACCGCAAGCCCAGGCGATCGCCGGATATCGTCAGTTCAAGAGCGGATTGCGCGGACGATAGCCGCCGGACTTGTCCTTGATGAAGATCTCCGCAACCTGCGAGTGCCGGATCGGCTCGCCGGTGTCATCAGGGACGAGGTTCTGTTCGGAGACGTAGGCGACGTATTCGGATTCTGCATTCTCCGCCAGCAGGTGGTAGAATGGCTGGTCCTTGTGCGGCCGAACCTCCTCAGGGATCGACAGCCACCACTCCTCGGTGTTGTTGAACTCCGGGTCGATGTCAAAGATCACGCCCCGGAACGAGAACACCCGATGCCGGACGATCTGGCCGATCTGGAACTTGGCGGTACGCGCTTTGATCATTCTAGTCGAATAGACCAGGACCGGGAGCGATGCTAGTGCCCCGGCGGGCGATTTGATCCAGGCCGTCCGATTCCCGCAACGCCGTCGTGTCGCAGATCAGGCCCGCACGGGGCCGTCATTCCGAGGCCCATGCTCGACATTCTCAATCTCGCCCTGCCGTATTTCAGTGTCGTTTTCATAGGCTTCGCCTGCGGTAAATGGAAGAGGCTGCCCGAGGCCGGGCTGTCCTGGATGAACTTCTTCCTGCTCTACGTGTCGCTGCCCGCGCTGATGTTCACCCTCATCGCGCGCACGCCGTTTACGGAGCTGAGCAATCCTCCCTTCCTGGTTGCAACGACGCTCGCGACGATGCTCACATTCACCTTGGCGCTCGTGCTCGGCAAGGTGATCGGCCGGCTGTCGCTGCGTGAGGCGGCCATGGCCGGGCTCGCGGGCGGCTACGGCAACATCGGCTACATGGGGCCGGGGCTGGCGCTCGCGGTGCTCGGGGCCAAGGCTGCGGCGCCGACGGCGCTGATCTTCTGTTGCGACAGCATCTTCCTGTTCTCGATCGTGCCGCTGCTCGTGGAACTCACCGAACGCGATCACGCCTCGCTCGCGCACGCGCTTCGCACCGTGCTGCGTCAGATTCTGCAGAACCCGCTCATCATGGCGACCGGTGCCGGCATCGTGGCAGCGGCATTGCAGTTCCATCCACCGGCGGCCATCGAGCGCACCTTACAGTTCTTGCAGAATGCCGCCGCGCCGACCGCGCTGTTCGCCTTGGGCGTGACGGTGGCGCTGCGTCCGTTCGAGCGGCTGCCGTGGGAGGTGCCGGTTCTCACGGTCGTGAAGCTCGTGATCCACCCGCTGCTGTCGTTCGGCCTGATGGTGCTGTTCGGACCGTTCGCGCAGCCCTGGGCGGCAACCGCGGTGCTGATGGCGGCGCTGCCGCCGGCGCTCAATGTGTTCGTGATCGCGCGCCAGCATGACAGCTGGATCGAGCCGGCCTCGGGAGCCGTGCTGATCGGCACCTTCGCCTCGGTCGTCACCCTCACCAGCGTGATGTGGCTGATCCAGAGCGGCCGGCTCGTCTTTCCGTAAGACGAGCTCAGCCGGCCCTGCGGGTCGCCCGCCAGGACGGCGATAGCCCTTCGCGCATGGCGAGCCGTCGCAGCGGACCGATGCCGCCGATCAGATGCATGCCGATCGCGCGCAGCGACTGCATCGGCAAGAGATCGCTGAGCAGGGAGCGGTTGGCGATGTCGATCGCGAAGGTGCGGCTTAGGATGTCGGCGCGGCGCGCCGCGCCATAGCGCGAGAGCACCTGCGGTGCGCCGATATCCTCGCCGGCCGCCTTGGCCCTGCGCACGACGGCCGCGATGTCGATGCCGTCGCGCAGGCCGAGGTTCAAGCCCTGCGCGCCGATCGGCGGCACCACATGTGCGGCCTCGCCGATCAGGGCGATTCGGTTCTGGGCGTAGCGGTGCGGCCGTTCGATCGCGAGCGGAAACACATGGCGGCCCGGCTCGACATGCACACGGCCGAAGATCGCATGCGATTGCCGCTCAGTCGCAGCGGACAGCGCATCATCATCGAGACCGAGCAGGCGGTCGGCCTCTTTCGGTGCGGCGACCCAGACCACGCTGCAGCGATCGCCCGGGAGCGGCACGAACACGCACGGTCCGTGCGGCGTGTGGAATTCCGTCGACACGTTGTGGTGCGGCCGCGCGTGGGTGATGTTGAAGGTCAACGCCGCCTGCTGCAACGTCCTCCGGCTCACGCCGATGCCGGCGGCCTCGCGGCAGAGCGAATGCCGGCCGTCCGCGCCGACCACGAGCCGCGCAGCGAGCACGCGGCCGGATGCGCTCGTGACTGTCACGCCGTCGCCATCGCTGCGAACGCTTTCGGCGTCCTCGGCGATCCGCACCAGTCCGTCGATCTCGCTTGCGCGCTGTTCCAGCGCCTCGACCAGGACAGCATTGGCGACGTTGTAGCCGAACACGTCCAGCCCGATCTCGTCGGCAACGAAGCGGACTTCAGGCGCCCGGATCAGGCGCCCGGTATCGTCGACGAGCCGCATCGCCTTCAAGCCGGCGGCATGATCGCGGCACGCTGCCCAGACGCCGAGCTCGTCGAGGAAGTCGACCGAGCCGCCGAGCAGGGCGGTGGTGCGGTTGTCAGCATAGGGCGCCTGGCGGGCGATGAGTGCCGTCCTGGCCCCCGTCTGCGACAAGGCGATGGCGGCTGCGAGCCCGGCGGGCCCGCCACCGACGACGACGACATCGAAGCTGGAGTCTGCGTTGGTCATGCTGGAACATTTGACCTTCCCGCAGGCTTTTTCAAGGGGCATGCAGCATGGCTACGCGGCGCATCGTCGCAATCGGCGATATGCAATTGGCTCCGATTCCTGATAGCACTGGATCTGCATGGATCAGTTGAGACCACAGAGCCCAGTATCAGCCACGCGGGTACGCCGCGCAGCCGCGTTTTCGGTGCACGTCTTCACCGCGCTCGGTGCTGGCGTTGCGCTGCTGGCGATGCTCGAGGCCGTGCGTGAGCATTGGACGGCGATGTTCTGGTGGCTCGGCGTTGCGCTGGTCATCGACGGCATCGACGGACCGCTGGCGCGCCGCCTCGACGTCGTCCGCGTGCAACCGGACTGGTCGGGCGACGTGCTCGATCTCGTCGTGGACTTCACGACCTATGTGTTCGTGCCGGCCTATGCGATCACGGCGAGCGGCATGCTGCTGCCGCTGGCCGCCCCCGTGATCGGCATCGGCATAGCGGTCACCGGCGCACTATATTTTGCCGACCGCCGCATGAAGAGCGACGACAACCATTTTCGCGGCTTCCCGGGGCTGTGGAACATCGCTGCCTTCTACCTGTTCCTGCTGCATCCACCGCCATCGCTGGCGACACTGGGCCTGGCGATCCTGATCGCGCTGACGTTCGTGCCCTTCCATGTCATCCACCCGGTGCGCGTCCAACGGCTGCGCTGGCTGACACTGACGCTCGTCGCGCTCTGGGGCGTTCTGGTCATCGATGCACTGTCGAGGAATTTTGCCGTAGGTCCGATCGTGACGACGCTGTTGTGCGCGATCGGCCTCTACATCGTCGCGAGCGACTCCGCGATCCGCCTGTTGAGATCCTTGAAAGCATGATCGATCTTCTGACCAGTCCCGAAGCATGGGCCGCACTTCTGACGCTGACCGCGCTGGAAATCGTTCTCGGCATCGACAACGTCATCTTCCTGTCGGTGATCACCTCGCGCGTTCCCCAACCGCAGGCGACGCGCGCCCGCCAGATCGGTCTCGCGCTGGCCTTGATCTTCCGTATTCTGCTGCTCAGCGTCCTGGTCTGGCTGATCGGACTGACGCAGCCGGTGGTGTCCATCCGCGGCCTGGGCTTCTCCTGGCGCGACCTCATCCTGATCGGCGGCGGCCTGTTCCTGATCGCCAAGGCCACGCATGAGATCCATGCCGAGGTCGAGGCGCGTGAGGGGGACGGGCCGCAGGGCGGCGGCGCGAACAAGTTCTTCTGGGTGATCCTGCAGATCATCGTGATCGATCTCGTGTTCTCGCTGGACTCGATCATCACGGCGATCGGCATGGCCCAGGATCTCGAGATCATGATCGCCGCGGTCATCATCGCGGTCGTCATCATGTACGCGTCCTCGGGACCGGTCGCGCGTTTCGTGGCGAACCATCCGACCACCAAGATGCTGGCGCTCGCCTTCCTGGTGCTGATCGGTGTCGCGCTGGTGGCCGACGGCTTCGAGTTCCACATCCCGCGCGGCTACATCTACTTCGCGATCGTCTTCGCCCTCGCAGTCGAGGCCTTCAACGTGATGGCATCGCGCAACCGCAGGAAGCGCAACGGCTGAGTTGTTGACAAGGCGGGCCCGATCGCCTTCGCTTTCGTTGCCATCTGCGCGCTATGCGTGGACCGCGGTCGGGCTCGTTCGACAGGGCCGAGTGTCCGATGAGAATCAGGTAATTGTCGAAGGTTGCTGGGGCGGATTCTCGAGATGCGGCCCCAGAGCGTCCGAAAGGGAGATCGCGGGATGGTCAAGGCGGTGCGCGTGCACAAGGTGGGAGGCCCGGAGGCGCTCGTCTATGAGCCGGTGGATGTTGCCGCGCCCGGTCCCGGCGAAGTGCGCATTCGCCAGCACGCGATCGGGCTGAACTTCATCGATGTCTACTATCGCACCGGCCTGTACAAGGCGCCCGGCTTGCCCTTCATCGCCGGCAACGAGGCGGCCGGCGAGGTCATCGCGGTCGGCCCCGGCGTGACGAATTTCCATCCCGGCGACCGCGTCGCCTATTACGAAAATCTCGGCGGCTACGCCACCGAGCGCAACATCGCCTGGCCGCGCCTGGTCAAGCTGCCCGATCACATCACCTATGAGCAGGGCGCGGTGCTGATGCTCAAGGGTCTGACAGTCTGGTATCTGCTGCACAAGACGTTCAAGGTCGAGCCGCATCATCGCGTGCTGATCCATGCCGCGGCGGGCGGCATCGGCCTGTTGGCCTGCCAGTGGGCACGGGCGCTCGGCGCGCATGTCATCGGCACGGTCGGATCGAAGGCCAAGGCCGATCTCGCGCTTGCCAATGGCTGCGACCACGTCATCCTCTACAACGAGGAGGACTTCGTGGCCCGCGTCAAGCAGGTCAGCCGGGGCGAGCTTTGCGACGTGGTCTATGACGGCGTCGGCAAGTCGACCTTTCCCGGGTCGCTGTCCTGCCTGAAGCCGCGCGGCCTGTTCGTCAGCTTCGGTAACGCGTCGGGGCCGGTGCCGCCGTTCTCGATCGCGGAGTTGAACAGTCATGGCTCGCTGTTCGCGACCCGGCCGAAGCTCAACGACTATATCGGCAAGCGTTCCGAGCTGCTGGAAGGCGCCGATACGCTGTTCTCCGCGATCATCAGCGGCAAGCTGCACGTTCCGATCAACCATGCCTATGCGCTGAAGGATGCCGCCAAAGCCCATGCTGATCTCGAGGGCCGCGTCACGACGGGGGCCTCGATCCTAAAGCCGTGAACGGGTTGCGAAGCGCGACAGAGGAGGAAGTAAATAAGGTCATTCTTGCGGGCAAGCTGACCATTTTATTCGATGACAACGGCAAAATTCGTTGGCGTACCTACGAATCTGGCCCCTTCAGTTCAATTTTAGAAGTGCCACGTTACAGAGGCTCCAACCTGCCAATTCCCTCCCGAACTTGCGGACCCCGAGAGGGTCAGGTCTCCTCCCTTCGACTTCGGACCCTTGGCCACGTCGTCGGCACTGACCTTCAGTTGGGTCAATGTCTTCTCGAATGCATCTCCGTCGATGATCTCGCGCAGCTTCTTCTTCAGGTCGTCGAATTTATCGAGGTCAACTTCGGGCAAACGCAGCCGGCACTCGAAATCTGTGTAGTTCGTCATCTCGCCGTTCCTCCTGGTATGCGACCGCGACAACATTCCAATCGGCGTTACGAAGGCCAAAATTCGGCGGCTCGGCCACTCGAATAGTAGGCGTGCACTCAGCTACCGACAGCAGAGTTGGGGTTCAGGCACGGTCGAACGGCGTGACCGAACCCTCGTCGCAAAGGCTTATGGACGCGCAGCCGCCGCTCCCGCGGCGACGCCCGCCAGGAAAACCGCGGCGACTACGGGAAACACCTTGGCTCCGCCGGACGTTGAATCGACGATCGCCTTCAGCTGTCCGCCGTCCTTGGTCTGCAACGAATCCTCATAGACCTGCGTCGCGTTGTCCTCGAGCTCCTTGATGGTCAAAGAACATGCGATCCTTCCGACATCCGCCGTGATCGGAGGGACGCCCTTCTGCTTGTTCAAATATTGATGCGCAAGCTGGATGCCGGCACCAGCTGCCACGCCGAGTGCGGCGGCGGCCAGCACGGGGATGACCTTCGGTTGTGGCGGTTCGCCCTTGGGCCCGGGCAGTGTGCCCGACCCTGCCGCCAACGCCGGCATGTGCAGCCAGGACACAGGCATCTCCATCAACGCCGCCCTGATTTCTTCCCTCGCACCCATAGCACTCTCCTCGTTGTTGCACCCGGTTGGATCGAATTTTCCGTCCATACCGCGCATGTCGGCGGCGGTCGGGATCGAATTCTCCTCTCATGGCACGGACGTGCCCTCCATCAGGCGGATTCACCGACTCTCCGGAGGATCCGCTCGATCTCGCTGACGTGCCGCATCACGCGTTGCGCCACCCGTACGCTCTCATCCACATCCCCGGAGGCGGTCGCCGTGGCGCCCGCGCGGCAATGCGGGCACTCCGGCTCGCCCTCATAGAAGAAGTGATTGCAAACCTCGCACAGCACGAGCCTGTCCAGCGAAGCGCCGGGCCCCGGCGCCAGGTCCTGAAAGTCGCCGCGCGCAAACAAATCCTGCCCGTGCCGCCGCCCTTCGGCGTCCTCCACCATGATTTCGAAGCGCCCGTGATCGAACGGCAGCTTCTCCGTCGGCGCCTCCTTCTGCACGATCACCTCGCGCCAGCCGCGTTCGTTCAGGCGCATCACGCGATAATGGCAGAATGGATTGTTGCCGGGCCGGCCGGCGAGTACGTGCGTGGTCCAGCTGCAGCCGGCGCGGCAGACCGCGCCATAGTAGCATTTGCCGCAGAAGCCCCAGCGTCGCGCACGGGTCTCGACGGGATCCCGCATGAAACGCAGCTCAGCGCTTTCGTTCCAGATTTCCGCAAATGACCTGTCGCGAATGTTGCCGCCCACATAGGTGGCCGTGGGCAGCGACGGGCATGCCTTGATTGCGCCGTCGGCCTCGATGCCGAGCCCGGCACGGCCGGCCTGACAGCCGCCGTAATATTCGGGCCGACCCGACGTGCTGCGCCAAGCTGCCTCGTAAGGTCCGAAATATCCAATGTTGTTGCCGGGAATTAGCTGCAACCCGCGCGATAGCCCGTTCTTGAACAGGGCAAACAGCTCAGGCATCAGCGACGCGAGTTCGTAGGGCTGCAGCAGCAACGATGGATCGTCCGCTGCGTTGCCCATCGGCACTGTGAGCTGCATCTGCCAGGCGGTTGCACCAGCATCGATAATCGAGTCGAGAATATTGCGCAGTTCGCCGACATTGCGGCGGTTCACCTGCGAGTTGGCTGTCGCCATCATCCCGTGTTTGCGCGCGTTGCGGATCGCGGCCACGGCGTGCGCATGGCTGCCCTTGACGCCGCGGAGCCGATCGTGCACCGCCGGACCGCCATCGATGGACACGCCGACGGTTTTCAGCCCGGCGCGCGCGGCCGCCTCTATTTTTGCATCGGTGAGCGCGCGCGCTCCGGTTTGCAGGCCACAGAGTATTCCGTGGCGCGTGATTTCCTCCACCAGCACCAGCCAGTCGGGCCGCAGATAGGCCTCGCCGCCGATCAGAACGATCTCCTTGGTGCCGGCGCGCGCGAGGTCGCCGATCAGCGCGATGCATTCCGCAGTGGTGAGTTCGTCGGTCCGTGGCGCGCCGGCGCGCGATCCGCAATGGCTGCACTTCAGATTGCAGGACAGCGTCACTTCCCAGACCACATAGCGCGGCTGCGGCGCGGGCAGCCCTTCCGTCGGGATCGACCGGACCGGTATCCGGCCTGTTTCACTCGCCGCTACAAGAGACATGGTGCCGCCGCGCACAAGTTAAGGTGGTAATTGCCTTGCTTACCGTATTGAAGTAACCTTAAGTTGTAAAGCTTGAAGGAGACAGAGATGGCGAAGACAAGTCATGCGACTGGAATCGTCCCCTTGTACGGAATGGCGATCGGTGGCGCGATCGCTAGTAGTAGCACTACGGTCGACGAGCTTGTTACGCTGCGTTCTCATGCTCAGGCGATCGTCGACGGCCAGGGCGATCTTGCATCGGCGGTCGCCGCGCTCGACAAGGAAATCGCCAAGCGCGGTGGTCCGGCCGGCACCAAAAGCGCGCCGCCCCAAGCCAGTACACCGGGCGAACGGTTCGTTGTGCAGATCGATGGTCTCCCGATTCCTGCGAACGCCAGGCAGAAGATCGAACAGTCGATCAACGACGCCGTGAAGACCGTGCTTGCAAGCCATGATTCCGGCGGCGACCTCGTGGTGACACCGCTTTCGCGACTCAATTCGTTCGGCGGCCGTGTCGGCGGCGCGACCGCCGGGATGTTGGCCTATCCTCCAAAAGCGCGTTGAGGTTGAGGACACAAAGGGAGAGCGTCATGGTTGAGAAAGACAAAGTCGGCGCGAAGACATCCTGGACCGGCGGGATGATAATGGTCTACGGCGCCGCGGTCGGCAACGCACTGAACGCGCTCGCCAAAGGGCAAGCCCCTACAGATGATTTGCTGCTGTTGCGCGACCAGGCCAAGGCGATTGTCGACGCCCAGGGCGACCTGGTGGCCGCGCTGAAAGCGCTCGATGCCGAGATCACCAAGCGCGGCACCGGCGGAAAAGCGCTGGCCGCACCCGCCGCCGAGCGTTTCGTTGCCCAGATCGACGGGCTCGCATTATCCGACAAGATGAAAGCGGACATCGAGCAGGCGATCCAGAAAGCCGTGATGGCCGAGGTCGCCCAGCTTGATACCAAGGGCGATTTGGTCTCGACGCCGTTGTCGAAGTCCGCGCAGTTCGGACTTGGAGAGGGTTCGCGTACGGCCGGCCTGTACCTTGTCGCCCAGAATCTGAATACGCCGTAGCAGCTTGACCGTGACATCCGCCGTCAGCACGGGTGTTCCGGCTTGGGGGGATTGCCATCGGTGACGCGCCGAGCAAAGGCGAGTCGTTGAATGTAGAAGTGCCGGAGCGACTGGATGATGCGCACGACATCGTCGACGCCCAGGCGACGTCGCCGCGAGGCCGCTATCGTGCGCCGGCGCGACGGAGCCGCAGGTCTCGGGATTCGTCTTGCGTGTTTGACGAAAAAGGCCCGCAGTCGAAAATTCTCGCAGGGGTTCAGCCTCGCAGGGGTTCAGCGATGTCCGATCCAAATTCCGTCAAGCTCTGTCCCAGCTCGCGCTGCGAGGATGGCAACATCCTGCTCGGCGTCGTCAACGCCGAGGGCCGTATCGATTTCATCCCCGAACGCATCGAAATCGACGCTGCATTCACCGCAGTGGCGAAAGCTGGTCGTCCTCCCGAACAGCGCTTCCGCTTTTCGTCGCCTTGCCTCAAGCGCGGCTGCGAGAAATGGGACGGCGAGCGCTGCGGCGTCGCCAAGATCCTGCAGGAGCGCGGCCCGGATTTGTTGCCGCGAGAGCCCGCTGCCGCGCTGCCGCACTGTTCGATCCGCCAGGACTGTCGCTGGCACGGCGAGTATGGCGATGTGATCTGCTTCGCCTGTTCCTGGGTGATCACCGAACGCGGCAACCGGCTCGAAGCAACCGTCGAACAGGCGCAAGCCGAAACATGAGAGGATAGCGCATGGCCAAGGGCATCTCGCTGCATATCGGCCTCAATCGGCTCGATCCGAACCACTATGCCGGTTGGGACGGGAGGCTCAACGCCTGCGAAAACGACGCGCGTGCGATGGAAGAGATCGCGAAGACGATGGGATACCGGACCGAAGTCCGGCTCAGCGAGCACGGCACGCGCAGCGCCGTTACGGAATTTCTCGCCGGGGCGGCAAGGGATTTGCTGAGCGGCGACATCCTGCTCATCACCTATTCGGGTCACGGCAACCAAGTGCCGGACCTAAACGGCGACGAAGCGGACGGGATGGATGAGACTTGGTGCCTTTATGACGGCCAGATCATCGACGACGAACTCTACCGGACGTACAGCGGGCTCGCCGAGGGGGTCCGCGTGCTGATCTTGTCGGACTCCTGCCACAGCGGCACCGTGGCCAAGGTGGCCTATTACGAAATGGCGGCAGCCTCCGGCTTGGCTGGGGCGGTGGATCTTGCGATGGCAGGCAAGGGCATGCCTAAGGGGCCCGTCTATGGCCCGAAATGCCCGCCGCGCGACATCGCGATGCGTACCTACGAAAAAAACAAGTCGTTCTACGAATCCATCGGCCGTCCGAAGGGCCCGCCGGGCGCGGATACCGGTGACACAGCCAAGGCGAGCATCCGTCTGATTTCGGGTTGTCAGGACAACCAAGTCTCCTACGATGGCGCCAACAACAGCGCCTTTACCGCGGCGCTTCTGCTCACCTGGGACGAAGGAAAATTCAAAGGCGATTACGACGATTTCCATATTCAAATTCAGCGCAAGATGCTGCCGACCCAGTCGCCCAACCACTACAAGGTCGGAAAACCCGACGTCGCCTATGACCATCAACGGCCGTTCAAAATCTAGCAGTCTGCTGAAGAACCTGCAGAACGCGGATGTTCTTTTGGTGATGTTGGGTTCTGGACGAGTTTTCGCTGTTGGCGTGATGATCTCCGCCCCAGGAGGCGGCCTCATGCGGCAATCAGCTTGGGTATTCTGACGAGGTTGTAGCCGATCAGGTTGAGGAGGACGTCTCCGAGCACACGGTCGCGGCCCCGCTGCTTGGTCTTGCGCATGGTTCCGTGCTGCTTGCCCCAGCCGAAGATGCATTCGATCGTGGCCCGGCATGTTTGAGACATGCCGTAATCCGCGTGCCGGGTCGTTCGTCCATCGATGGCGCTCTGACGTCCATTCGGATTGCCACTGTTGTACTGCGCGACGTGCGGCGTCACATTCATCTCCCGCAGCTTGGCAACATGCTCGGTTGTGTCATAGGCCTTGTCTTCGCCCACGGTCATGCCGCATCCGGATTTCTTGGCCTTCGCCTTGAGCATGGCTTCCGATGCGCTCCGTTCGGCCGTCCCTGTGGCATGAGTCGCCCGACCATCGATCGCCAAGCCATTCCTGGTTCTCCAGCCGGGTGCGGTTCTTCGTGAATGCCGTCGGGCCCAGACCGGATCGTCCGGCGCCAACCCCACGAAGCAGCGGTAGAGCAGATTGTAGCCTAACTGCTCCATGATCTGACGTTGCCTTCGTCCAGAGAGATTATGTCAGGCCGCGACGTCCTTCAGGATCGCTTCGAAACACGGGCGGGGGATGCGGAAGAAGCCGCGGCCGCCCGCGAACGTCTGGTAGTGCGGGCGCGCCAGCTGCAACAGCCGTTCATACCATTGGTTGGCGGTCAGGCCGGCCGGCTTCTCGCCGATCGAGTTGATGTCAGAATTCGGAAAGAAGCGGACGTGAATCAGCACATCCCCGGTGGCGGCTGCGGGGGCGGTGTGGCTCCTTGTGTCTTCGACGGGCTGCACCCGAGCCAGATTGTCTCTCGCCATTCTTGCATCTCCTCTTATTTTCGTGCCGACCTCGTTGTCGGCGG
The DNA here is from genome assembly GCA_049802835.1 of Bradyrhizobium sp. GTDB lineage: Bacteria > Pseudomonadota > Alphaproteobacteria > Rhizobiales > Xanthobacteraceae > Bradyrhizobium. The sequence goes on along the minus strand of JBARNF010000335.1, from coordinate 1,532 downwards.
AATGATCATCAGCTTGGTCCCGGCAAGCCTCTTCCCTCCGAGCTGATCACATCCCGTACAGCGATATAGCCAGTTGGCTACAACGTAAGTCATCGGATCGCAGGTGTTTGGCCTCGACAAGATCGTTGTTCATTGGGCGCGCTGTCTTTGATTTGAGTCAATCGAAGCGGCGCTCGGGCTTCAAGGTGTTGCCTCATCAATAAGCAGTCGAGACGCAGGCGTCTTCTATCAGAAGAATCCTGCGTCTCGGACCACGTTGAATCAGGCGACGCAGCGCGCGGCGCCGGCCTTGGTCAGGATTCCATCCAGGGTGTCGATCATCGCTGTGATCTCGTCCCGGGTGACGTTGAGCGCCGGCATGAAGCGCAGCGCATCCGGTCGCGGCGCATTCAGGAGCAGGCCGAGCTCGAACGCGTGGGCGACGATCGACGGTGCGATCGGCCTGACGACGTCGAGCGCGAGCAACAGGCCACGGCCGCGCACCTCGCCGAGCCCGTGGCGCGCAGAGATGCGTTGCAACTCGCTTTCGAGATAGATCCCGTTGTCCGTGATCGCCTTGAGAAACTCCGGCTTCTCGATGACATCGAGCACGGCAAGCCCCGCCGCGCACATCAGCGGATTGCCGTTGAAGGTGCCGCCCTGATCACCGTGCTCGAAGCAGGACGCCTCGTCCGTCGCCAGCAGCGCGGCCAGCGGCACGCCGCCGCCGATGCCCTTGCCCAAGGTCATGATGTCCGGGAGGACATCGGCGTGCTCATAGCCGAACAGTTTTCCGGTCCGGCCCATGCCGGTCTGGATCTCGTCGACGATCAGCAGCAGCCCATGATGCGTGGTCAGCGTCTGCAATTGCTGAAGAAACTTGGTCGTCGCCGACCACACGCCGGCCTCGCCCTGGATCGGCTCCAGCATGATCGCAACCGTCCTGTCGGAGACTAGCGCCTCGACCGAGGCGATGTCGTTCAGGCGCGCCTTGAGGAAGCCCGGCACCTTCGGCTCGAACAGCGGCTCGAACGCCTTCTTTCCCGAGGCCGACATCGTCGCCAACGTGCGGCCGTGGAAGCCACCCTCGAAGGTGATGATCTCATAGGCGCCGTTCTTGTGCAGCGCTCCGTATTTGCGCGCCAGCTTGATGGCGCCTTCGTTGGCCTCGGCGCCGGAGTTCGTGAAGAACACCTGATCGAAGCACGAGCGGTCGGTGAGCGCCTTCGCCAGTTGCAGGCTGGTGTCGTTGAAATAGGCGGGGCTCGGCGTGATCAACCGCGTAGCCTGGTCGCTGAGCGCCTTCGCAAGCTCCGGTGGCGCATGACCAAGCGCGTTCACTGCCCACCCCTGGATGAAGTCGAGATAGCGCCTGCCGTTGTCGTCCCACAGCCAGGAGCCCTTGCCCCGGACGAAGACGGTGCGCGGACGCGCCGTGATCTCCATCAGGGCGTCATACGGATGGGGGGCGGTCAGCATGTTCTAGTCTCCTATGCTCAGGGGGGGGACGACGGGCCGAAAAGCGAGAAGGCCGCTCCTTTGCGGGAGCGGCC
>JBARNF010000334.1:0-7126 GCA_049802835.1 Bradyrhizobium sp. | reverse complement strand
GTTCGAGATGGTCGCGCGTGAGGTTGGAGAGTTTGCGGTGATCGATGAAGATCGTCGGTCGTCCGCTCCTTGGCACGACCGCATAGGACAGCGGCAGCGGCGTGTGAGAGACATCGCTGCCGCGAATGTTGAAGGTCCAGGCAACGTTGTGCGAATCGGACAGTACCAGCGCCTCGACCCCGAGCCGCTCGATCTCCTGGCGGATTCGGCCGAGCTTATCGGCTTCGATCTCGCCGGATAATTCCACACCGTGGACGGAGACGGCGCCGAGGGGCGGCAAAGGGCGCTCCGTCCAGACGCTGTCGATCGGGTTGCTCTCGACCGGCACCAGCTCCGCGCCGGCCTTGGCGCAGGCGGCGGCCAGACGTTCCGCCGCGGCCGTCGTATGCAGCCACGGATCGAAGCCGATGCGATCACCGCTGTGCAGATGGCGCGTCAGCCAGCTCTCCGGCGGCGGCTCGACCAGCGATTCCACCGTCCACGCCTTGCCGTCGACCTGCTTGCCGGCCTGCAATGTATAGCGCCCGTCGACGAAGATCGCGGCCTTCTGCGGCAGCACGATCGCAAGGCCCGCAGAGCCGGTGAAGCCGGTCAGCCAGGCGAGCCGCTCGTCGGAGGGCGGGACATATTCGTTCTGCTGCTGATCGGCACGGGGAACGACGAAGCCGGTCAGCTTTCGCCGGGCGAGGTCCTCGCGGAGAGCGGCCAGCCGCGCCGTCAGCGCGACACCTGTTTCGGGTTCTTCGAACGTCTGGAAAAGAGCTTCGAACATCGTTCTCATACTTTAAGAGCGGGGCTCGTTGACCGCAATCGCGCTCTCCTCACATCGAGGTGCAGCGCACGAAGAATCTCCTTGCATTCGCCTGTGCAAAAAGATTTGCTGTCTCGTGCCTGTCATCCGGAAGAGATGCGGCGAGGAAACGGTTGGATGACGACCACGATCGCAAAGATCATCAACGGTCGCACAATCCGGGGAGTGCCTCAACTCAACGGCGAGGGGATGCACGATGCCTGCTTTTACCTTCGAGAAGTTGTCGGCGCCGACGCCAAACGGACCGGCGCCCGCGCCCGCCGAGAAGCCGCGTAGCGCGCTGGCCGATCTCGTGAACCGTCTGGTCGAACCGCGCAGTCGGCGTGCCCTGCGTGAGCGAACTGATTCCGCTGCTCAGCAGGCCAAGCCAAAGACGTAACAGCTCTCAATTCGTTTCGCGACCTGATCGGTCGCTCATTGGATCTTCCGCAGCAGCAGGCTGCTCCAACCCTCGATCTTCAAATGCTGGACTGGAACCAGGCCGCGTGCGCGATAGGCTGCGACGACCGCGCGCGCCTGCGTGGTTAACAGGCCGGACAGGATCACGTCGGCACCAGGTGCCAGGTGCCGTTGCATCGGTGCGGCCAGCTGCCGAAGCGGATTGGCGAGGATGTTCGCCAGCACCAGATCGAAGGGACCTTGGCTGGCAAAGTCATCCGCCGCAAAGCCGGTGGCGCGGATCACCTGGACCAGCGGCCCGACGCCGTTGAGGCGGGCATTGTCCCGCGCCACCGTGACCGAGGGGGCGTCGATGTCGCTCGCCAGCACGCGGCGATGCCGCGCCTTGGCCGCGGCGATGGCCAGCACGCCGGTGCCGGTGCCGAGATCCAGCACGCGCTGCGGCGGCCGCACCTTCAAGACGCGGTCGAGCAGCAGCAGGCAGCCGCGTGTCGTGCCATGGTGGCCGGTGCCGAAGGCGAGCGCTGCCTCGATCTCGATCCCCAGCCTGTTGGCGGGCACCCTGGCCCTGTCGTGGCTGCCATGGACCATGAAGCGGCCGGCCGGGACCGGGACGAGGTCGTCCAGACTGGCCTTGACCCAGTCCTTGGCTTCGACCACCTCGAAGGCGAGCGTCTCAGCGACGGCGGTGCCTGCCGCCCCGCCCACGAGCTCGCGCACAAGGTCCTGATCGGGCGGATCGGCGAAATGGACCGTCACGTCCCAGCGCCCGTCCGGGCGCTCGAAGGCTGCGACCGCGGCATCGCCGTCGTAGAACACCTCCGTGAGCACGTCGACGGCCTGGCGGGCGGTGGCTTCATCCGCGACCGTGAAGCTGACCTTGTGAGTGGCGGGAGTGGCGGCAGAGGTCATTTGAGGGGAGCCCGGGTAGGATTTTCCCGGCGTGGTTAAGCGATCTGACGGCCAACGCAAGGGCTGCAATCGACATATGCGCATCAGATGCAATCTTCGATTGCGTGTTATGGCTGTCGATGATCATAAAAGTTGTGCCGTATTTCCCGCAAAAGTTCCCGCGACTTGAATTTAAGCTGTTAGCTCAACCTTAGATTATTGCTGGGTAATGTTCCCGTCGTTGGAACCGGATCGTCCTCGGTTCCTGGGTTGGGAAACGAGGTACAGATGACGACCTTTGTCTTGAAGTTCTTGCGTGATGAATCCGGCGCCACCGCCATCGAATATGGTCTCATTGCGGCCGGCATTTCGCTGGCGATCATTGCGGCCGTGAACGGGCTGGGCACCTCGCTCAGCAGCAAGTTCGAATCCATCAACACGTCACTGAAGTAATAGGCCTTCCAGAACGGCGTTCTCGAACGACCGGGCCGCCGTGCCCGGTCTTTCATTTGCCGCGCGGGGCGGGTCGAACGGGTTCGTCCCCAGGCTCCCCACAGAGATGTGCACAGGTTTTGACGCAGCTCTCAGGTTGCTATCCGCAGCCTTTTCCCGGAATTGCCAACAGATTTGCCCACAGGCTTCTCCACCGCTGGTCCTCAGCCGAACAGGGCACGATGGTCGGCCAGGATGGCCTGTGCGGCATTGTGGCCGGGCGCGCCGGTGACGCCGCCGCCCGGATGGCTGCCCGATCCGCAATGGTACAGGCCCCTCAGCGGTGAGCGATAATCGGCGTGGCCGAGCATCGGCCGGGCCGAGAACAGCTGATTCAGGGTCAGCGCGCCGTGGAAGATGTCACCACCCAGAAGGCCGAACTGCCGTTCGAGATCGAGCGGCGACAGGGCCTGGCGGCCGATCACGCTGGCGGCGAACCCCGGCGCATAGCGGTCCACGGTCGCGATCATCAGATCGGCGACCTCCTCGCGATGATCATCCCAGGAGCGGCCGTCCGGCAGTTCGGGCGCGACGTGCTGGCAGAACAGGCTGGCGACGTGCTGCCCGGGGGGGGCGAGCGTGGCGTCGAGCGTGGAGGGGATCAGCAACTCGACGACGGGATCGCGGCTCCAGCCATGCGCCCGGGCGTCGAGATAGGCCTGCTCCATGTAGCCGAGGCTGGGCGCGAGGATGATCCCGGCCGATAGATGATCGCCCCCGCCGGGCAGTGCGTTGAACGAGGGCAGCCGGCTCAGCGCGACGTTCATGCGGAACGTGCCGGAGCCGTTGCGCCAGTTGCGGATGCGGCTCAGGAATGCCTCCGGCAAGGCGCCCGCCGGCACCAGGCGCGTATAGAGCAGCTTCGGATTGACGTTGGCCGCGACATAGCGCGCGCGGATGGCGCGGCCATCCTCGAGCACCACGCCGACGGCGCGGTCGCGCTCGACGATCACCTCGCGCACGCCGCAATCCACCTCGATCAGCGTTCCAAACTCGTGAAGCGCACGGGCCATCGCTTGCGTGATCGCGCCCATGCCGCCGATCGCGTGGCCCCATACGCCCTTCTTGCCGTTCACCTCGCCGAAGGCGTGATGCAGCATCACATAGGCGGAACCGGCCGCGTAAGGGCTGGCGTAGTTGCCGACGATGGCATCGAAGCCGAACAGCGCCTTCACCAGGTCGGTTTCGAAAATCTCATCGAGCATCTCGCCGGCGGAGCGTGTGAACAGGTCGAGCAGGTCGCGCTGCTGCTCCAGCGACAGCGCCCGCAGCGTATTGGCGGTGCCGAGCGCGTTGATTCCTTCACGGATCGCGGCCAGCCCGAACTGCGCGACCAGGTTCGGCGGTGCCCGCAGCACGAGGCTGCGCAGCACGTCCGCAATCGCCTCGAGCCGTGCCGAGAACGGGCCGATGGCCTCGGCATCGCGGCTGCTGAGCCGCGCCACCGAGGCCTGCGTGCGCCCTTCGCCGGTCAGGAGATAACGGCCATCCGGCGAGGGGAGAAAGTTCTGCGCGCGGCGCTCGACGATCTCGAGCCCGTGCGCGTGCAGCCTGAGGTCGGAGATGACGCGCGGATTGAGCAGGCTCACCGTGTAGGAGGCGACGGAATTGCGGAAGCCCGGATGAAACTCCTCGGTCACCGCGGCGCCGCCGACCACCTTGCGGCGCTCGACCAGATGCACGCGCAGGCCCGCCATCGCGAGATAGGCCGCGCAGGTCAGGCCGTTATGGCCGGCACCGATGATGACGACGTCGGTTTCGTTCATGTCCGCTTCAAAAAGCCCTGATTAATGACCAACACGTCTCGGCTGCGGGGAACTGCTCCTCGGAGAGCGTGCTGTCGCCCCGGATCGGCGCGCCGTCAAGGGAAACTCGATTTGTCGCGGCTCCTCGCCATACCGCCCCGCGATCCGCTATGTCTCGTCTGCACGTCGCGGTCAGTCCCCCACCTGAGGCCGGCCGAGCCGCTGCTGGAGTTGTCATGACCTCAATCGCCTCGTCCGCCGCCGTCGCACAGCCTTCTGCCGCACGCAATCGGCTCGTTCTCGTCGTCTATACCGCTGCGATCTTCGTCAGCGCGCTGCTGTTGTTCTCGGTGCAGCCGCTGTTCACCAAGATGGTGCTGCCGCGGCTCGGCGGCTCGCCGGCGGTATGGTCGGTGGCGATGGTGTTCTTCCAGGCGCTGCTGCTGGCGGGCTACGCCTATGCCCATTTCCTCACCCAATTGCCGAGCCGGGTGCTTCCGATCGCCATTCATCTGCTGCTGCTCGGCTTTGCTTTGCTGACGCTGCCGCTGTCGATCGCGGGCCATTGGGGCGATCCGCCGACATCGGGCTATGCGCTCTGGCTGCTCGGCCTGTTCACGGTGTCGATCGGCCTGCCGTTCTTCGCGCTCGCCGCCAACAATCCGCTGCTGCAGGCATGGTTCGTGCGATCAGGTCATCCTGCGGGGCCCGATCCGTACTTTCTCTATGCGTCGTCGAACATCGGCAGCTTTTTGGCGCTGCTGTCCTATCCCGTGCTGATCGAGCCGATCTTCAGCCTGCGCGTCCAGAACCTGATCTGGACCGGCGGTTATGGCGTGCTGATCGCGTTGATCGCCGGCTGTGGCGTCCTGCTGCTGCGTTCGCCCGTGATCGTCGTCAGCCTGCTCGAAAGCGAGCACAGCGACGCCCCGGCGCCGAGCTGGTTGCTGCGTGCGCGCTGGATCTTCCTGGCGGCGGTGCCCTCGGGGTTGCTGATCGCGGTGACCGCGCACATCTCGACCGACGTCGCTGCCGCGCCGCTATTGTGGGTGCTGCCGCTGTCGCTCTATCTGCTGACCTGGGTGCTGGTGTTCCAGTCGCGGCCGCTGCTGCCGCACAAATGGATGCTGGCGCTGCAGCCGGTGGCGATTGCCGGCGTCGTCATTCTGCTTGCGTTCGGCGGCGAGCAGAATCTCGCGCTCACGCTCGGCGGTCACCAGCTCTGCTTCTTCGTGATCGCGATGGCCTGCCATGGCGAGCTCGCGCGCACGCGTCCTCCGGCGAAATTTCTCACCGGCTTCTATGTCGCGCTGTCGTTTGGCGGCATGGTCGGCGGCCTGTTTGCCGGACTGATTGCGCCGTTCACCTTCTCCTGGGTCGCCGAGTATCCGATCCTGCTCGCGCTCGCAGCACTGTGCCGGCCGAGCGAGAAGGCCGAGCGGCTGCCATCGCTCACGCGCTGGTACTGGATCGCGCTGGTGGCGATCGCGATCGCGCTGCTGGTGCCGGCCGGCATGACCGGCAAGGTGACGGCCTATCTCGAGGATCATCGCGTCTATGTCGCGGGCGCGGTGGGCGTGCTTGCTGCGCTGCTCGCGCTGCTGCTGAATGGCGGCCGCTGGAAGGTGTTCGCGACCGCCGCCCTCGCGCTGGTTCTGATCCGCGCCTATCCCGCCGATGACGGCCGCGTCGAGACGGTGCGCAGCTTCTTCGGCGTGCACAAGATCGTGGTGACGTCCGACGGGCACTATCACGTGCTGATGCACGGCACGACGATTCACGGTGCGCAGAAATATCTCAATGCCGACGGCTCCAAGGTGACGGGGCGTCCCGAGCCGATCACCTACTATCACAAGGATGGCGGCATCGGCCGCGCCATCACCGCCATCCGTGAGCGCAAGGGCGCGCCGTTGAAGGTCGCCGTCATCGGCGTCGGTGCCGGCGCGCTGACCTGCGCCGCCGAGCCCGGCGAGAGCTGGACCTTCTTCGAGATCGACCAGACCATGGTCGATACCGCGCGCGACCCGAAATATTTCAGCTACATCAGAAATTGCGCGCCCGACGTGAAGCCCGTGATCGGTGACGCCAGGCTGACCTTCGCCAGGGAGCCCGACGGCGCCTACGACGTCATCATCGTCGACGCCTATTCGTCCGATGCGATCCCGATCCATCTGGCGACCGAGGAGGCGATGGCGATCTATAAGGCCAAGCTGGGGCCGCAGGGCGCGGTCGTGATGCACGTCTCCAACCGCCACCTGGAGCTCGAGAGTGTTGTGGTCGGTATCGCCGACGCCAACGATCTGAAGAGCTGGGTCTACAACGAGGATTCCGGCCGCGATGACGAGTACATCTTTTCGACCGACGTCGTCGTCAGCGCGCGCGAGGAGGCCGACGTCGGCAAGCTCGCATCATCGGACAAATGGACCGAGACCGAGCCGACCGACGGCGAGCGGGTCTGGACCGACGACTATTCCAACGTCCTCGGCGCGGTCTACCGGCGGCTGCGCGACGGCGAATAGCAGGGCGGGGTCGCGCGTCGTTTGCAGCCTTCTTCTATCGACCAGCGCGGCTTCGATTGCGCGTCGCCGGGAGGCCGGTTGGATAAAGTAAGAGGTGCGTGCCTCGTCTGGAAGCTGGCTTGGTTTGCATTGCGACATCGGGTTTCCACGCAAGCTGAATTCCAGGTGAGCCTGCCGCATCGCAAAATGCGGCGCTCTCGTGCTTTCCGTGCGGGGCTCTGTTGCGTGCCTGTCATGACCATGCTACCTTGAGGTGCGCCCCTCATCTG
>JBARNF010000333.1:0-2330 GCA_049802835.1 Bradyrhizobium sp. | reverse complement strand
GTGTGGACGCGAACACCTTCGAAGCTCTGGCCGAAGCGTGGCTCCATATCGGCGCGCGTCGCAGCATCGAGCGGCGCGCCGGACGAACGCAGCACGTCATGCAAGACGGGCGGTGCCATCGCTGCCGGCGAGGCCGCAACGCCGTCATGCGCCTCGTTGCGCTGCATGAGGTCCTTGCGGCAGTCGGGGCAGGTGCCGCCGCAGGCGCATTGGCGTTGCACGCTCGGCGCGACCGCGGAGATCGCGCTCGGCGATGCCGGAGCTGCGTAGCTCGCAGGCGCCGGACCATCGACGACCCGGCGCGCCATCGTCTCGGCCTCGCGCTCGAAGGGGTCGTCGACCGGACCGATCTCGAGCCGCGTCTGCAGCATCGCAGTCGCAGGGAAGGCGAGGGGCGGATTCAGAGCGACACCTCGGTTCGGTCGCACGGCCTGGCTCTGCCGCTGATAGGGCGAGGCGTGCGTTGCCATCTGCTTCATGCCGCCCTCCCTTCCTTGATCATCTCGGTCCGGATCGCCGCGACCAGATCGTCGCGGCCGATCGGACGCTCGTTGTCCTTCAGCGACTGCAGCGAGGCGAGCCGGATCACGTTCATGATCGAGCCGCCCGACAGCGTGTAGTCGCGGGCGATCTTCGACAGGTCGAGATCACCGGCGAACTGCGCCTTCGGCGAGAAGCCCTGGCGCCATAGCTGCTCGCGCTCCTCGGGACGCGGCACTGGAAAGTAGATCACGGATTCGAACCGCCGGGCGAAGGCGTCGTCGATGTTGTCGCGCAGGTTGGAGGCGAGGATCGCGATGCCGTCGAAGCTCTCGATCCGCTGCAGCAGGAACGCGATCTCCTGGTTGGCGTAGCGGTCATGCGCATCACGCGTCTCGCTGCGCTTGCCGAACAGCGCGTCGGCCTCGTCGAACAGCAGGATCCAGTTGCGCCCCTCCGCCTGGTTGAACACGGCGGCGAGGTTCTTCTCGGTCTCGCCGATGAATTTCGACACCACCATCGAGAGGTCGACGCGATAGACGTGGCGTCCGGTCGACTTGCCGAGCAGGCAGGCCGTCATCGTCTTGCCGGTGCCGGGCGGACCGTAGAACAGGCTGCGATAACCGGGACGCAGCTTGGCGGCCATGCGCCAGTCGTGCATCAGCGTGTGGCCGTGCGCGATCCAGGATTCGATCTGGCCGAGACCCTGGCGGGTCGCCGGATGCAGCACGAGATCGCTCCAGTCGAGCCCGGTCTCGACGAGCTGCGCCGGGAAATGCGCGCCGAAGCTCGGCCGCCGCTGCTCGCCGCGGGTGAACAACGACAGCGCATCCTCGGACAGCGTGAGCCGCGCCTTCATCGGCGGCTCGTCGCCGCCGGACGCCGCTCGCAACAGGCCGCGTCGCGCGAACGGGTGGTCGGGCTCGAACAACGCCTGCAGCCTGAAGCGCTCGGCGAGATCGGTGCCGCCGATGATGAAGGCCAGGGTTTCGCCGGTCGGCCAGAAGTCGCCGTCGGCCTCCCTGCGCACGCCGCCGAATTCGGTGAAGCGGCGGTCGAAGGTCTGGTTGCGGGTGAAGAAGACGTCGAGGAGCTGCGGCCGCAGATGCGGCGTCAACGCCAGCACCAGCGCGACCCGCTCGGCGAAGTCGCAATTGAACTCGCGCAGGAACGTCGCATAGGGGGAGGGCGAACGCGACAGATCCGGCGGCTCGGGCGGTGCAACTGGCTCGGTGCCCTCCAGATTGAAATAGAGCTTGAACCGGGCATCGATCAGTTGCGCGAGCCAGTTCAGCTCGCCGTCGAGATCAGTTGCGTTCTGCTCCAGCGCGCTCACCATTCCACCCGCATTGCCGCCTGCATCCATGGCAATCGCAGCCACTGCAGGGTCCAGGGAATCCGTTTCAGCAGCACGTCGGCGCTGCGACCCTCCAGTCGCAGCAGCCACGCGCCGTCGCGCGTGCCGAGCATGCCCGGTCGCATCAGGAAGGTCTCGCGCAGGCCCGCATGCGAGATCGTGCCGAGGCACGTCGCATGAGCGATGGCAGCGTCCAGCAGCTGCGCGGCCTCGGCGCTCTCCACATCGCTCACCGGATCCGCGGTCTCGCGAGGGTCGAACGGCGGCATGCCGCACAGCACCTTCGGCAGCAGCAGCGCGAATTCCGGCGCGTCGCGCTCGCCGGTAGCGAGATGATGCAGCAGCAGCACGGCGCGCTGTTGCGCGGCCAGGCTCGCGAAGCCCGTCTCCTTGGCGTCGAGCAGGCCGCGGCGGGCGAAGAAGCGCGGCAGGAACGGCCAGAGCAGGCAGACGCCGGCCGAGTCGACGGCATGGGAGTCCTCGGTGGGAGCGA
>JBARNF010000332.1:0-1518 GCA_049802835.1 Bradyrhizobium sp. | reverse complement strand
CCTTCAGCGTGCTACTCGCCCGCAGCGGATTGGGCGGCGCGCTCGCCTACTGCGGCCGCAACTCGATCGTCATCTACCTCGCCTTCGCGGTGTTCATGGGTCCGACCCGCGTACTGCTGCTGAAGCTTGCGCCTCTGGGGCTCGCGGACGCCACGGCGCTGGCGGTGACCGCCGCAGGCGTGCTCGGCGCGCTCTCCCTGTTCTGGCTCGTGCGCAACACGCCGGCCCGCTTCCTGTTCGTCCGCCCCGACGCCTTCAAGCTGGTTGGTGGTGCCTCGCGGGATAGTGCAACGCGAGTCGTCGCGCCGGCTTAGGGAACCTCTGATCAACCCATCGAACATGGCACACTGAGGTCATTGATTCGAGGGGTTGACCGATGACAGGGCAGATGAGCTTCGCGTCGCTCGACTTCGCAGCGAAGAAGAAGCAAACGAAGCGGGACGTGTTCCTTGCCGAGATGGCGGCGGTCGTCCCTTGGGTCGAACTCGAGGCGTTGATCGAGCCGCATTATCCGAAGCTCGGGTCGCAGGGCGGGCGGCGGCCGTTCCCTTTGTCTACGATGCTGCACATCTATTGCCTGCAGCAATGGTACAACCTTTCCGATCCTGGCGCCGAGGAAGCGCTCTATGACATCCAGTCGATGCGCGCATTCGCAGGGCTCGATCTCGGCCGCGACGCGATCCCCGACGAGACGACGATCCTCAACTTCCGCCACCTGCTCGAACGCCACGACCTGACGAAGGCGATCTTTTCAGCCGTCGCCGAGCACTTGGCGGCGAAGGGCGAGTTGCTGCGCGGCGGCACAATCGTGGACGCGACACTGATTGCGGCCTCGCCATCGACGAAGAACAGGCAAGGCGCGCGCGATCCCGAGATGACGCAGTCGAAGAAGGGCAACCAGTGGTATTTCGGCATGAAGGCGCACGTCGGCGTCGATGCCGAGAGTGGTCTTGTGCATACCGCCGGCGTGACGACGGGCAAGGTTCACGACGCGAAGGTGATGGATCGCCTGATCCGCGAAGACGACGCTGCGGTCTACGGTGACAAGGCCTACGCGAGCGACAAGAAGAAGCGCGCGGCGGAGGCGGCTGGCGTGCTCTGGGCGGTGAAGGAGAAGGCAAAACCGGGCCGCAAGCTCACGCAGCGTCAGCGCGCCCGCAATAGCCGCTTCGGCAAGGTGCGCGCCAAGGTCGAGCACGTCTTCCGCGTGCTCAAATGCCAGTTCGGCTATCGCAAGGTGCGCTATCGCGGCATTTCCAAGAACGGCGCGCAGGTGTTCGCGCTCTTCGCACTCGCCAACCTCTATCTCGCCCGCGGCCGACTTGCGTCTGCTTGAGGGGGATTGCGCGTCCAGAAGCGCTATTACAGCCCCTAACGCAATCCAAACTGCTGAAGATCGTCACGGCCGTCCCTCGCCACGCCAGCCAAGCGTGCTATTCAGAGGTTCCCTAATGCTGTTGCAGCAATCCCGGACTGCATCTCCGGGAGCCCAATCAAACGAGGGCAGCATGATCCGGA
>JBARNF010000331.1:0-7411 GCA_049802835.1 Bradyrhizobium sp. | reverse complement strand
CTTCCCGTGCGTCTGCCCCTCACCCCAACCCTCTCCCCGTAAGAACGGGGAGAGGGAGCGCACCGCGTCTGCCGCGCTACCTTGGCTTCTCTCTGCCGGGGCGACCAATTCGGGCCAGCCCCAGCATGTCATCTTCTGAAAAAAATAAATACCTTGCGCTTTTCCAGAATTCATGATTGTATCCGCTCATCCCGCCTCACTGCGGAGGGGCGTTGCGCGCGATCGTCACGACACGCGAGGCGGGGTGCGGTGGCCGCGAGAGATCGCAGCGTCTTCTTAACGAGGGCGCCGACGAACGATCGCTTGCGGACGTGAAGTCGCAGCGTCCTGACACCCCGATGCTGGTGTCCAGCGCAATGCGCGTGAGCGCGTTGTGCGACATGGTGGCCAACAAGCCCGGCGCACCAGGGAGACTGCGTATAAGCGTGAAGACCATCGCGCAGGGAATGCCGGTGATCGGCACCACCTGTGGTACCTGCCGCCTGCATTTTTTTCTGCAGGCGGGCCATGGGTGAGGCCTTCACCCGGCATTCCCTGCGCCCTCTGCATTCTCGCGAGGGACACGATGATCGCAGACCTCGGGCATCATGTGCCGCGAGAACGCGGCGTCATGCCGCTGCTGATCGGTTTGACCGTGCTGCTTGATACGAGCCTTTTTTTGATGCGACTCGGCTGTTTGAGACGTGAATCCGCCCTCCCCTCCGCTGTCGTCCCGGACAAGCCGTGGCGCGCGAGAGCGCGGCGCGGCGCCGATCCAGGACCCATACGCCGCGGCGGATGTGAGATGCGAAATGCCATCGACGCGCGTGCCTCACACTGCTCCCTGGGGTTATCGATCCCGGCGTTCGCCGGGATGACAGCGGTGTTTGTTGAGGCAGTATCGTAGGGTGGGCAAAGTGGCCGACCGCAGGGCGGTCGCGTGCCCACCATCGTTCCGCGCACTAGGAGCCAATGGTGGGCACGGCGCGCGATGGAGCACGGCATGCAACGCGCATTGGGGCACGCCTTTGCCCACCCTACGAGGCTGTGAATCTTTCGACTTTTACGATTTTCGGCACGAGTCAAATCAATAACTCAGCTCACCAGAAATCTGCCGAAATCGAATTGTCTCTCATGCTCTACGGACTACGAGATCACGCTACGCCCTGGACGAACAGCGCGAACGGCTCCTCGACCGTCTTGTGCAGATGCTCGCGATAGAGCTGATAATGCGGATCGTCCGCGCCCAGCCGTCCGAAGCTCGGCTCATCGACGTTGCGCAGCGGCAGCAGTGCGATCGGTGCTGCGATCGGCGTCAGCAGCGAGCCGCGGCCTGCCAAAAGCGTCGTGATGATGCCGTACATCTCGCCGGTGATGGTCGGGCGCGACACCGTGATCAGTCGATGCTGGCCGTGGCGGTTGGTGACGAGGTAGACGAAGCCGGACTGGTTGGGCACGGCGACCTCGCCGAACTGCGTGAAGGCCGCATCGAGCCGCGCGCCTTCGCGAAACACCAGCGACGAGGCCGCATCGTCCCAGGCGATGTCGGTGCGATAGGCGTAGATCGCCGCCCTGTCGCCGAACGACGGCCGCACGGTGACATAGGTGCCCTCGATCCATTCCACCGCCCGCCGCGAATAGGAGCCGAGACTGTCCGGCGCTACTCCGCCGCTCGCCGTGGGCGACACGGCCGGCGCGCTTACGGGCTTGCGCAGGGAGATGCCGAGCGCCTGCTCGAGGCGGACGATGGTGGCGAGCGTGAACGGGCGGCGGCCCCCGAGCGCCTTCTCGAGGGTCGACAGGCTCAGCCTGGCCTGCTCCGCGAGCGCCTGCCGCGACATCCGCCGCCGTGCGATCTCCTCGCGGACGGTGTCGGCGACCTGCCGGCTCTGCTCGTCGGAAAGCTCGTTGTCCGGTATCGACATCCTGTCCCCTGCCGTGTGGCGCGCGCCCTTTTAGCAGACGGACAAATCAGCACAAACCCGCACAACAGCGTCCGCCCCGGGGTGGCCAGCGGACGCACCAGGGCGGACGGCGGCCGAACAAGACCGACCATTCCGCTCGCGACATCAGCGCGCCGCGCTCAGTCTCGGCAGGCCGAAATTCCTCGTTGCGGAGCCACTGATGAGCGAGACGATCGACTACGACATCCGCAGCAGCGCCCATCCGGTCCGGTCGTGGATCGTGACCATGCTGCTGTTCCTGCTGCTGCAGGCCGCCGCCGTGCTGCTGGTTGGCTTCGCGGCGCTGTTTCTCAACGTCACCCCGGGGTGGTCAGCCGAAGGGCCGCCGGCGCCGCTGACCAGACCAGGCGACGCGCGCTCCGGCGCGCTGCTGTTCAAGTCCGACACCGGCTATGCCGAGGCGCCGCGGCTCGGCGTCGACGTCGACATCGTCGTCTCCGGCCCGACGGCGCGGGCGCGCGTCACGCAGCTGTTCAGGAATACCACCTCGCAGTGGATGGAGGCGGTCTATGTCTATCCGCTGCCGCCGGACAGCGCGGTCGATACGCTGAAGATGATCGTCGGCGATCGCGTCGTGGTCGGCGACATCAAGCCGCGCCAACAGGCCAAGGTGATCTATGAGCAGGCCAAGCGCGACGGCAAGACGGCGGCGCTGACCGAGCAGGAGCGGCCGAACATCTTCACCAACTCGCTCGCCAATATCGGCCCCGGCGAGACCGTGCTGGTGCGGATCGAGTATCAGCAGCCGGTGGCGCAATCGTCGGGCGAGTTCTCGCTGCGGGTGCCGCTGGTGGTCGCGCCGCGCTACAATCCGGCGCCGCTCGTGCAGAGCGTCGAGCTGCGCCCGGGCGGCGATGGCTGGGGCTCCGCTGCCAACGATCCCGTGCCCGATCGCGACCGCATCTCGCCGGAGGTGCTCGATCCGGCCCAGAATGATCCGGTCAATCCGACCAGGATTACGGTGCGGCTCCAGGCGGGCTTCGCGCTCGGCGAGGTCAAGAGCCATCATCACCAGGTGACGGTCGACAGCACGGATGCGAAGACGCGAATCGTCACCCTCGCCGAGGGCGTGGTGCCGGCCGATCGCGACTTCGAGCTGACCTGGAAGCCGGCGGCTGCGGCCATGCCGTCGGTCGGGCTGTTCCACGAGCAGGTCGGCGATGCCGATTATCTGCTCGCCTTCGTCACGCCGCCTGCCGTGGCAGCGACAGCGCAACGGCCGCAGCCGCGCGACGTGATCTTCGTGATCGACAATTCCGGCTCGATGGGCGGCACCTCGATCCGCCAGGCCAAGGCCAGCCTGCTCTATGCGCTCGGACGGCTGCAGCCGGGCGACCGCTTCAACGTGATCCGGTTCGACGACACGATGACGGTGCTGTTTCCGTCCTCGGTGCCAGCCGATGCCGAGCATGTCGGCAGCGCCACCGGCTTCGTCAGTGCGCTGGATGCGCGCGGCGGCACCGAAATGGTGCCGGCGATGCGCGCGGCGCTCACCGACGACGGCAGCGACTCCGACCGCGTGCGCCAGGTCGTGTTCCTGACCGACGGCGCCATCGGCAATGAGCAGCAGCTGTTCGAGACCATCACCGCGATGCGCGGCCGCTCACGCGTCTTCATGGTCGGCATCGGCTCGGCGCCGAACACCTACCTGATGACGCGCGCCGCCGAGCTCGGCCGCGGCGCCTTCACCCATATCGGCGCGGTCGAGCAGGTCGAGGAGCGCATGCGCGGCCTGTTCGCGAAGCTGGAGAACCCGGCCGTCACCGGGTTGAGCGCGACGTTCTCGGAAGCGTCGGCCGATCTCACGCCAGCCGTACTGCCCGACCTCTATCGCGATGAGCCGCTGGTGCTGGCGGCGAAGCTCGACCGGCTGGCAGGTTCGCTGCAGATCAAGGGCCGCATCGGCGACCAGCCCTGGACCATCACGCTCCCGCTCGCAAGTGCGGCCGAGGGCAAGGGCCTGTCGAAAGTCTGGGCGCGGCGCAAGATCGGCGATGCCGAGGTGGCGCAGACGATGCGGCAGATGACGCCGGCAGAAACCGACGGCGCCATTCTCAAGCTGGCCTTGGAGCATCAGCTGGTGACGCGGCTGACCAGTCTCGTCGCCGTCGACAAGACGCCGCGCCGCCCCGACAGCGAGCCGCTGAGGCTCGCCGAGGTGCCGATCAATCTTCCGGCCGGCTGGGACTATGGGAAGGTGTTCGGCGAGCGCCCACACGCGCCGGCGCCGCGCATCGACCGGCGCGCCGGGGCGGAGGGCGAGGTTCAGCTCGCCGCGCTGAAGCTCCCGGTGGTACCGGCCACACCTACGACGATCACCCTGCCGAAGACCGCGACCGATGCCGAGCTGAGCATGCTGCTCGGACTTGGCGTGCTGATGCTCGAACTGATCTGGTTCGTCGCCATCCGGCGACGGGCCGCCAACTAAGCAGCACCGTCATTGCGAGGAGCGAAGCGACGACGCAATCCAGGGGCGACACGACGATTCTGGATTGGTTCGCTTCGCCCGCTTCGCTCGCAATGACGAAAGGAGAGTTCATGCCTCGCTTGCTTCTCCCTCTCGCGATCGCGATGGCCGGCGCCGCCCTGTTCGGCCACGGTGCCCTCATCCACGCCAAGGCTGTTGTCGCGCAGGTGCTGCTCGACCGCGCCTTTACTGAGACCATCGCGACCGGCCGTCCCGTCAAGCCGTGGTCATGGGCCGACACGGCACCGGTGGCGCGGATCACGGTCAAGCGCCTTGGCGTCTCCATGATCGCCCTCGCCGGCTCCAGCGGCCAGGCGCTCGCCTTCGGCGCGGGTCATCTCGAAGACAGCGCCGAGCCCGGTGAACCAGGCGTCGCCGTCTATTCCGCTCATCGCGATACCCATTTCCGCTTCCTGCGCGACGTCAGGATCGGCGACGACATCGCGGTCACCGGGCGCGACGGCCGGACCTTCCACTATCGTGCCGATGCGGCCAGCGTGGTCCGCTTCGATGCGTCGGGCATCGATCCGGCGAGTGACCGCGCCGAGCTGGTGCTGTCGACCTGCTGGCCGTTCGACGCGCTGACACAGGGGCCGGAACGGTACGCGCTGCATGCGACGATGATCGCCGCCGGCCGCCCGATGCCGGCTGGCATCACGACCAGGCCCGGCCTTGGGAACGAAGCGCCGAATGACCATTTGTCACCCTGACGCCCGCATGAGATGATCCCGCCGGGCAGCACGGTCACACTCAATCGAACGCTTCCGACATGCATTCCCAGGCTCAATATCTACCGATGACACCGGGATTCTTCGCGATCCTGGTGCTCGCCTTCGGCGCCCTGATCATCCTGATCCAGCTCGGCATCCTGCGCTACGCCTATATGAAGCTCGGCGTCGGCTCGGGCACCGCGATGCTGCTGCTGTTCGGCTCGCTGATCGGCAGCTATTTCAACATCCCGATCGCGGTGCTGCCCGGGCCGGTCGCGCGCTCCGGCGAGGTCATCGACTTTTTCGGCATGCAATATGTCGTACCGCTGGTGCATCAATGGCCGGGCACCGTACTGGCGGTGAATGTCGGCGGCGCCGTCATCCCGACCATCATGTCGACCTATCTCGTGCTCCGTTATCAGCTCTGGCTGCGCGCTGCGATCGCCGTGCTGGTGATCGCGGTGATCATCCACGCCATGGCGACGCCGGTGCGGGGCGTCGGCATCGCTGTGCCGGTGTTCGCGCCCATTGTCGTCACCGCGATCCTCGCTTTCCTGCTGTCGCGGGAATATGCCGCGCCGCTGGCCTATATCGGCGGCTCGATGGGCACGCTCGTGGGGGCCGACCTGATGAATCTCGGCAAGATCGGCAGCCTCGGTGCCCCCGTCGCCTCGATCGGCGGCGCCGGAACCTTCGACGGCATCTTCCTGACCGGAATTCTCGCGGTGCTGCTCGCGGGCCTCGCGGCGCCCTCCCGGCCGGGACTGGCGCGCTGAGCTTTCAACCCGGAGACTTAACGGCTAAAATCGCACGGAGGCAGTGGCGGACACCGAATGCGCGCGCTCAATCTCATCGTGGGAACCCTGACGATCGCGGCCGTTGCGGCCGGCATCAGCGGCGTCCTGATCAAGCAGAAGAGCCGCATCGCCCAGCAGCGCGGCATGCTGCGCGTGGTGTTCGACGGCGGCTCGGCGGCGGGCTTGCGCAAGGGAGGACCGGTCAATTTCGATGGTGTGCAGGCCGGACAGATCCTCTCGATCCAGCTTGATAGTCCGCGCAAGATCGTGGCCCTGGTGACACTCGACAACAGCGCGCCGATCCGCAAGGACACCACCGCCGGCATCGAATTCCAGGGCCTCACCTGCATCGCCGCGATCTCGCTGGTCGGCGGCGCCCCGACGGCGCCGCCCGTGCCGCTGGATCGCGACGGCATTCCGGTGCTCACCGCGGACCTCAAGGACCAGGAGACGATGGTCGAGACGGTGCACAACGTCGACAAGTTCGTCGTCAGCAACGCGCCGGCCATCAAGGACGCGCTGCAGAGCTTCGAATCCGAGACCGCCTCGCTGAAAGAGAAGACCGCGGCGATCGATGCCGCCATCGACAAGGCCGAGGACATCTTCAAGGGCTTCGACAAGGTCGTGACCAGGATCGACGACGCCATTCCCGGCTTCGCGCAGGGCAATCCGGGCGAGCTGTTCGATCAGATCCGATCGATGCGGGAGCTGGTCGACGGTCTCAGGCGCAAATCTGCGAAGGTGATGGAAGACGGCCGCAAGACGTTGGTGGACATCAGCGACGGCGCCAATGCGATGAACGTCAAGTTCGGCGGCCAGCCGGCGGGGCCCGGACCGCGCCGGGTGCCTGCATCGCGTTGAAGGGCAGCGCGTGCTCGCCCCTCGCGCGTTCGCTCAGTGGCTGATCATCCAGGGCCGCGCCGTCGGAAAGCCCTTGGCGCCGCTCTTGGACTTGGTCATCAGCCGCGGTGATTTCTTCGGCGAGCAGCAGCCGCAGCCCGGGCCATGCTTGGCCTTGTATTCGGCCACCGTCTGCGGCGCGTGCCGGCTGCGCTCGTTGGTCGCATGCGCCGTGCGCCGCTCCGCCGGCATGCAGGCGAAGGCAGGCGCCGTGAGAATCACGCGCGGCGCCATCTCAGTGCATTGCGGGCAGACCTGCGGCTCATCACATTCAGCCATCGGGCGCATGTCGGTGAAAGGTCCGCATGCATCACAGAGATATTCATACACCGGCATCGTCTCGCCTCCTGCGCAACAATCGTATTCAGCTTTCGCGCGGCGGATGCGGGACGGTACGCTGCCGTCCCGCATCCATCGCGCAGGAAGAAGATTATTTATCCGGCGAGATCGGCATCTGGATGTCGCCCGTGATGTGCTTGATCGGACCGGCCGACGACGGCATCACGTCGAAGTCGAAGATCTCGGTCGGCAACCACAGGGTGGCGCAGGCGTTGGGCACGTCGACCACGCCCGAGATGTGGCCCTGCACCGGCG
>JBARNF010000330.1:0-9466 GCA_049802835.1 Bradyrhizobium sp. | reverse complement strand
CAGCGCACGTCAGGCGCATCCGGTCGCGGCCATCGCATCCCACCCCAACGTCCGTGACGACGCGTACGCCCCTCGCAGCAAGGCGGGATGGGGGCATACAATCACGATTTCGGAAAAAATGAAACAGGAATTTTTAAGCAGACCGAACTGGAATGGCTGATCGCCTTGAACTCGTTGGCGAAATGATTTTTTCGGCGCAGGCGAATTTGGCGACTCGCAGGGGGTCAAGTCCGCGACGAGACAGCCCGTCGGGCGACTCGGGCAAGCACGAACACTGCAGCCGTCATTGCGAGCCATCCGATCGCGCAGGGCGCGACCGGATGCGCGAAGCAATCCAGACTGTATCCGCGTCGCGCTTCCTGGATTGCTTCGGCGCAAGGGCGCCTCGCAATGACGAAGGGTGGAGCCGTACTGCCAAGCGCGGCTGCCTTGAACCGGAACCATGGCTCGGTTGTCAAACGGAGCGTTGGCCAAGCTGGTCAGCCTGCGATGGAGCCATCCATGATCGTCGTGACAACGGAAAACGTGACCGGCCACCGCACGGTGCGGATGCTGGGGCAGTGCTTTGGCGTCGTGGTGCGCAGCCGCGGTCTCGGCGGCAATCTGGTCGCCAGCCTGCGCTCGATCGTCGGTGGCGAGATCCACGAATACACCCAGATGCTGGAAGAGGCGCGGCGCCATGCGCTCGACCGGCTCGTCCATAACGCGACATCGATGGGCGCCAACGCGATCCTGATGATGCGCTTCGACAGCGCCGAGATCGGCCAGACCATGAGCGAGATCGTCGCCTACGGCACTGCGGCGGTGATCGAACCGGCGCCATGATCGGCGTCGTGCTCTGGCTCGCGGTCGTCATTGCGGTCGTGCTGGTGTGGGCGTTCTTCCGCCAGGGCGGCTACAAGCGCGATGCCCTTGCGGCGCCGCCGGGACCGCAGTGGGTCAGGACCGAGGAGCGCTTCGTCGATCCCACCAGCGGCGAGACGCTCGATGTGTGGTTTGATCCGACGACCGGCGAGCGAGCGTATGTGAGAGCGGGCCGGACCGGTACATAGGCGGTATGTCGGCGCCGAAACGGTCACGCCAGCATCAGCGCGAGCAGCGGCTGCTCTCCCATCTCGATACGCCGGTGGTTCACGAAGGCAGAGCTCTCGACCAGTGCCTGATATTGCTCCGGACAGCGCCGCTGGAATTCGGCCACCTGATCGATACGCAAGGTCAGCACGTCACTTTCTTTCACTGTGATCGCGCTCATGCCGCTGCCGGAATCATCCGCGTCAGTCATGCAATAGATCCAAGCATTCATGTTACAGCCGTAGAAGTCCGGGAATCCCATCACCTCCTGAAACACGCGATGGAAGCTGTCCCAATCGACGATGCAGTCTGTGGGAATATTGACGACGGTCGTTCGGGTCATGGCTGCCTCGTGCGGGCGCATTCTAGCGAATCCGTTCCCCCGTCGCCCAATCGCCGCCGTTGCGGGTGCAATTCCGTCTAGTCTGTATTGCGGCGTGACCCTGGGTCGCCTCAGCGCAGGACGCCTCGCAATGACCGGAGACAAGAACGGACTGAGGTTTGCGCGACTATCGAGGTTTTCGTGAGCTAACTGCGGTCCGTATTCAGAAGCAAAGCATTTTGGGACCCGCAGGCTGGACACCGCATGATACGCTCAAATTTTTCCGATGCCTGAATGAGCACGTCTTGAACCAGAAGGTGCTCGCCTTCGCAAGCAGGGCAGATCACCAGGGCTGTTGCGTCGAGCGCGAAGCGTCTGCCCGCCTCAATCCAGGCTCTGGTGATATCAGGCCGCTTCACGGCGAGGATCTTGCTGTCTTGCTGTAAATGCGGCTACGAGAATTACAGTAGCGGAGCCAGACTGTCATTGCCGCTCTGTCGATTCTTACGCGAGTTGGAGACCGTCGCGATTGCAGGCAGCAGCAGCCCGAGCACGCGCCAGCAGCAACGTTGAATAAAAACGAAGAAGAGCCCCGCATGATCGTCCAGCACATCGCAGCCTTCACCGACGGACCACGCGGCGGCAACCCGGCGGGTGTCGTCATCTGCGAGGCGCTGCCCGACGCCGGCACGATGCAGGCGATGGCGGCCGAGATCGGCTATTCGGAGACGGCGTTCGCGGCGCCAGTCGAAGACAAATGGCGGGTGCGCTACTTCGCGCCGGAGGCCGAGGTGGACTTCTGCGGGCATGCGACCATTGCCCTCGGCGCCGCATTGGCGAAGCACGAACGCTCCGGCACCTTTGCGCTCGCGCTCAATCATGCTGACATCACCGTCGATGGCTGTCACACGGCAACGGAGTGGAGCGCCTCGTTCTCATCGCCGCCGACGCGGACGCGCAACCTTCCGGCGGCCGCGCTCGACGAGACACTCGCGCTGTTCGGGCTGTCGCGCGACGACCTTGACCCGCGCATCCCGCCCGTCATTGCCCATGCCGGCATGGATCATCCCGTGATCGCCCTGCGCGACCGCAGCCGCCTCGGAGCCATCAGCTACGACTTCAGCAGGGGGCAGGCGCTGGCGCAGCGCGAGCGCTTCTGCACCTTCGCCCTCGTTCACGCCGAGACGCCGCAACTGTTCCACGCCCGCAACCCGTTCCCGTTCGGTGGCGTGTACGAGGATCCGGCGACGGGCGCGGCAGCCGCGGCACTCGCTGGCCATCTGCGCGATCTCGCCTGGCCAGCCCAAGGCCCGCTCCTGATCCGCCAGGGCGAGGACATGGGCGTGCCCTGCTGCCTGCGCGTCGATCTCACCGGGCCGGCTGGTGCACCGGTCAGGGTGTCCGGCAGCGTGCGCTCGATCGGTACCGGCCCGTAGCCCGCATGAGCGGCAGCGACATGCGGGGAAGGCGTCATTGAGAGCCACCCGGTCCGCGCGAAGCGCGGCCGGATGACAGGCTCCGCGGTACAATCCAGTTCTTCTTCTGCGGCACGCTTTCTGGATTGCTTCGGCGCAAGTGCGCCTCGCAATGACGACCAATTTCAACGACCGGCCTTCGCGTCGGCCTCCGCGAATACGGCCTTGGCCGCGAACAGGCCGTTGAGCGCGGCGGGGAAGCCGGCATAGACCGCCATCTGCATGATCACCTCGGTGATCTCGTCGCGGCTGAGGCCGACATTGAGACCGGCATGGATGTGCACCTTGAGCTGCGGGCTGGCATTGCCGAGCGCGGTCAGCGCCGCGATGGTCGCGATCTCGCGGCTGCGCAGATCGAGGCCGGGACGCGAATAGATGTCGCCGAACGGAAACTCGATCACGTAGGTCGCGAAATCCGGCGCGATGTCGGCGAGTGCCGCGATCACGTTGTGACCGGCCTCGCCATCGATCCTATCGAGCGCGCGCCGGCCGCGCGCCAGCCGATCGTGATCGTTGTTGGCGCCGGATGGCGTCGTGCTCGTCGTCGCGGATCGGCTCGAAGTTGGTTGCGTCATCGTCGTTCGTCCTCTCGCTGCTGCCGGCATAGCCGGCAATCTTGCCGTCGAGAACGAGAAGGCAATCCTGCAACGTGGCGACCCGCGCCCGGACCGCCTCGCGATGCCGCTCCAGCAGCTGACGCCGCTCCGGCTCGCTGGCCGCGCCGCGCGTCCGTAGCTCGGCGTAGCGCAGCATGTCCCGGATCGGCATTCCCGTGGCCTTGAGACGGCCGAGGAATTCGATCCAGGTCAGGATCGATGCGTCGTAGTCCCGCTGGCGCGCATGATCGCGATCGGCCCTGGGCAGCAGCCCGATCCGCTCGTAGTAGCGGATGGTATGGGGCGTCAGCCCCGACTGCCTGGCCAGTTCGCCGATCTTCATGCGCGCCCTTCTCCATTCACGACGCCAGGCAGGCTACGGGTTCGAGCGCGCTCTAAGTCAAGCGCTGTTTCGCGGGCGACGAAACTATCGATTGGCCGCGCGCCGGCCCCGCGCCCACACCGCGAAAGCGACGATCAGCGCCGCGGCCAGCGAGAACCAGGTTAGCGCGTACTGCATGTGCTCGTCGCGCAGATGCGGCGACAGCGGGCCGGGTTTTGGGATGCCGTTGTCCGGCACCGGGGTTTCGAGGTCGATGTAGAATGGCGCGACCTCGCCCCAGCCGAGCGCGCGGGACATCGCGAGATGATCGCGCGTGAACCAGAGACGCTTGTCGCGGTTCTCGCCCGCGGTGAGCAGGCCGGCGGCTTCAGGAAAGCGCAGATAGCCCGTCAACGTGACCGGCTCGCCGGTGACGAGCTTGGCGACCTGGCGATCCTGGATGCCGCGTTCCTGCATCGTGTTGGCGACGAAGCCGGCGTCGATCACGACCGTTTCGCCGGTTGGCAGCCGCGCAGGGAGGAACGCCCAGGTGCCTGGGCCCGAGACGTCCTCGCGCACGGCGGAGCCGGCGCTGTAGACCATCGCGTCCGGCAGCCTGGCGTAGCTCGCAGTGAAGCTGACGCGGCGGAATTCGTCGCGCTCCGGCGTCAGCGTGCGCCACTCGCTCTGCGGTGGCAGCGGCGCGGGTGCGGCAGCGACACGGTCGGTGAGCGCTGCGATCAGCGCATGCTTGGCGGCGCGGCGCTGCAGCTGCCAGACGCCGAGGCCGATGAACAGCGCCACCATGAGGATGGTGAACGCGGCGAAAGCGCGGGATGAGGCAGTAGGCAAGGAACTGGTCATCGCTCGGCTGGGCCTATCAAATCGCGCCGTCTATTTGGTTTTGACGAGAGACAGGTGGCGCGCCGGGCTCGGTGCACCTCGCCCCGCTTGCGGGGAGAGGTCGGATTGCATTGCAAGATGCAATCCGGGTGAGGGGGTACAAGGTCTATCCGCACACACGTCCCGTGCGGCTGCCCCTCACCCCGACCCTCTCCCCGTAAGAACGGGGAGAGGGAGCGCACCGTTCGCGTCGCAAATATCCTCGGCTCAAACAAGCAGGTCACTGTCCTCTCGGCTCGCTGAAGAGCAGAGATTTTCGTCTTCGTTGAACGTGCGACCGTCACGCAGATGATCGCTCGTCGGCGCCGCCACGGCTCATCTCGGCGTCTTGTCCACCAGGCGGCCGGGGGCGGCCTTGTGGTGGAATTGCAGGGCGATCAGCAGCGACTTCATGGCGCGCAGCGGCAGCAGCGTGGTGATCAGGATCAGCGGGCCCCACAGCGCGGCGTGGACCCAGAATGGCGGCTGATACTTCACCTCGACGATCAGGGCGGCGCCGACGACGATGGCGCCGGCGAGCATCATGATGAAGATCGCCGGACCGTCGCCGGTGTCGATGAAGGCGTAGTCGAGGTCGCAGGCCTCGCAACGTTTGCGCAGGTTGAGGAAGCCGTCGAACAGCTTGCCCTGGCCGCAGCGCGGGCAACGGCAGGCGAGCCCGCGCAGGACGGTCTGGGCCAAAGTGACGGGCGGATGCGTGGTCATGGTGTCTTGCCCCAGGGCTGCCGGACGCGACGCCTCATGGTGATACAACCGGAGGCGACGAGAGCGGATCACATTTCGATCAACCACCGGGCGCCGCTGCCAACGAGAAAGGGCGGCCCGACGGCCGCCCCCTCTTAACACGTTAGACGGAACCGGTGCGCGCGGCGTTCAGTGCGCGCCGTGGGCCATGCTCTCGGCGCCGTGGCCCCAGACGTAGATGCAGATGAACAGGAACAGCCAGACCACGTCGACGAAGTGCCAGTACCAGGCGGCAAACTCGAAGCCGAGGTGCTGCTTCGGCGTGAAGTGGCCGGCATAGGCCCGGGCCAGGCAGACGATCAGGAAGATCGTGCCGACCAGGACATGGAAGCCGTGGAAGCCGGTCGCCATGAAGAAGGTCGAACCATAGACGTGGCCGGCGAACGAGAACGTCGCGTGGCCGTACTCATAGGCCTGCACGCAGGTGAAGGTCGCACCCAGCAGGACAGTGAGGATCAGGCCGTATTTCAGGCCCTTACGGTCGCCCTCGAGCAGCGCATGGTGAGCCCAGGTCACCGTGGTGCCGGAGGTCAGCAGGATCAGCGTGTTGAGCAGCGGCAGGTGCCAGGGATCGAAGGTCTCGATGCCCTTGGGCGGCCAGACGCCGCCGAACAGCGCCTCGCGGGTGGCCTGCACCTCGTAGGCCGGGAACAGCGCGGCGTTGAAATAGGCCCAGAACCAGGCGACGAAGAACATCACCTCGGAGGCGATGAACAGGATCATGCCGTAGCGGTGATGCAGCTGCACCACGCGGGTGTGGTCGCCCTTGTACTGGGCTTCCTTGATGACGTCACCCCACCAGCTCGCCATGGTGTAGAGCACGCCGATGGTGCCGATGCCAAACACGATCGGCGCGGCGCCGAACATCTTGTGCATCCAGCCGATCGCGCCGACCGCCATGATGAACGCTGAGACCGAGCCGACGACTGGCCACGGGCTCGGATCGACGAGGTGATAGTCGTGATGCTTGGCGTGCGCCTCAGCCATGTCAAATCTCTCCCCAGATCGGTACCGGTCGCGCCGGCACGTATTTCAGCAGCATAGGTCCCCGGATATCGGACATCCGCACCATCATAGACTGCCCCGCGGTTTGTCCGGTTCGCCCGCGGCGACCGGCTTCGGCGCGGCGTCACGGACGGGATAGAAGGTGTAGGACAGCGTGATCGTCTTCAGCCCGTCGTTCTCGTGATCGGCCGTGATCGCGGGATCGACGTAGAACACGACCGGCATCTCGCGGGTCTCGCCGGGCGCCATGGTCTGTTCAGTGAAGCAGAAGCAGTTGATCTTCTGGAAATAGGCGCCCGAGGTCAGCGGCGACACGTTGTAGGCGGCCTGCGCCATGGTGGTGCGCGCCGACTGGTTGGTGACGGTGTAGTAGACCGTGACCACCTCGCCGATCGCGACCTCGATCTCGGTCTTCTCCGGCTCGAACTTCCAGGGCAGCCCGCCGGCGACGTTGGAGTCGAAGCGCACCGCGATCCGGCGCGCGAGCGGCGCCGAGGACGGCGCAGACGTCGCGACCTGCGTGGTGCCGTTGAAGCCGGTGGCGCGGCAGAACCAATTGTAGAACGGCACGGCCGCATAGGACGCGCCGACCATCAGCACCACCACGGCGCCGCAGATGCCGCCGACCAGCGCATCACGGCTCAGACGGGGCGCGGCTCGCGTCGGCGCGGCAGCGGCCTGCGCAGCCGGCGCGGTGGTCGGGAGGGTCTGGTCGGTCTGCTCCGTCACGTCGTCCTGTCTCGCACCGTCCTGCATCACACCAGCAATCACATCGGCCGCTTCAGCACGGCGGGGCCCTTCACCATGGTCACCGCGAAGAACAGCACCACGAGCACGCCGAGCGCGAGCGCAATCGCGATCGAGCGCCGGCGGCGGCTGCGCAGTTGCGCCTCGGTGAGGACGATGCCATCCGGCTCATTGTGCTCGGCCATTGCGTTTGCCATGCGCCCCTTACCAGATCAGCGGCGCGATCATGCGCGCGATCGCCTCGAGCCCGAGAGTCGCGAACAGCGCGAACAGATACAGGATGGAGAAGGCGAACAGCTTGCGGTTGGCGCGCAGCGAAGCGCTGCGCTCGCGCTTGCGGAACACCTCGATCGCCAGCCACAGCATGCCGGCACCGAGCGCCAGCGAGACGACGCCATACACGGCGTCGAAATAGCCGAGCGGCCAGGGCGCAGCAGCGACCGCGACCAGCACGATTGTGTAGAGCAGGATCTGCAGCCGGGTCGCGTCGGGCCCGGCGACGACGGGGAGCATCGGCACGCCGGCGCGGGCGTAATCGTCGCTGCGGAACAGCGCCAGTGCCCAGAAATGCGGCGGCGTCCAGAAGAAGATGATCAGGAACAGCCAGAGCGGCTCCGGCGCGATCGATCCGGTCGCAGCGACCCAGGCCACGACCGGCGGCAGCGCGCCGGCGGCGCCGCCGATGACGATGTTCTGCGCGGTCCAGCGCTTCAGCCACAGCGTGTAGATCACGACATAGAAGAAGATCGTGAAGGCGAGCAGCGCGCCGGCATACCAGTTGACGAGGATGCCCAGCGTCATCACGGAGAAGAACGACAGCGTGATGCCGAAGGCGAGCGCCTCGGAGCGGGTGATGCGGCCACGCGGGATCGGACGATTGGCGGTGCGCGACATCAGCGCATCGATGTCGCCTTCCAGCGCCATGTTCAGCGCACCGGAGGCACCGGCGCCGACTGCGATGCACAGAAGCGAGGTGATCGCCAGCACGGGGTGGAAATGGCCGGGCGCGATCAGCAGACCGACCAGCGCCGTGAAGATCACGAGCGACATCACCCGCGGCTTCAAGAGCGCGAGATAATCGCCGACATCGGCCTCGGAAATCCGCGGGCCGACGGCGATGGCGTTCTGATCGATGACCGACACGACGAATCCAGACTTCAATTCAAACGGTTCAGAAGCATGCCGCTTCGGGGCTTCGCTTCAAGGACCGGTCGGCGTGCCGCAGGACACGCCGGCCGGGAGACGTTGACGCGGCACCGAAACGGCACCGCGTCGTATCAGCCGGGCTCACTGCACCCGCGGCAGCACCTCGAACTGATGGAACGGCGGCGGCGACGACAAGGTCCATTCCAGCGTGGTGGCGCCCGGTCCCCACGGATTGTTCGCGGCCTGCTGCTTGCGCATGAAGGCGTCGACGATCCCGTAGATGAAGATCAGCACGCCGAAGCCGGAGATGTAGGAGCCGATCGACGACACCAAGTTCCAGCCGGCAAACGCGTCCGGATAATCGATGTAGCGCCGCGGCATGCCGGACAGGCCGAGGAAGTGCTGCGGGAAGAACACCAGATTGACGCCAACGAAGGTGACCCAGAAGTGCGCCTTCGCGATGCCCTCGTTGTACATGTAGCCGAACATCTTCGGGAACCAGTAGTACCAGCCGGCGAAGATCGCGAACACGGCGCCGAGCGACAGCACGTAATGGAAGTGCGCCACGACGTAATAGGTGTCCTGCAGCACGCGGTCGACACCGGCATTGGCCAGCACGACGCCGGTGACGCCGCCGACCGTGAACAGGAAGATGAAGCCCACGGCCCACAGCATCGGCGCGCGGAACTCGATCGAACCTCCCCACATCGTGGCGATCCAGGAGAAGATCTTCACGCCCGTCGGCACCGCGATCACCATGGTGGCAGCGACGAAATAGGCCTGCGTCGCCGAGGACATGCCGACCGTGTACATGTGGTGGGCCCACACCACGAAGCCGATGCCGCCGATCGCGACCATCGCATAGGCCATGCCGAGATAACCGAACACGGGCTTGCGCGAGAAGGTCGACACGATCTGGCTGATCATGCCGAAGCCGGGCAGGATCAGGATGTACACTTCGGGATGGCCGAAGAACCAGAACAAATGCTGGAACAGCACCGGGTCGCCGCCGCCGGCCGGATCGAAGAAGGTGGTGCCGAAATTGCGGTCGGTCAGCAGCATGGTGATGGCGCCGGCGAGAACGGGCATCGCGAGCAGGATCAGGAACACCGTCACCAGCTGCGACCATACGAAC
>JBARNF010000329.1:0-5617 GCA_049802835.1 Bradyrhizobium sp. | reverse complement strand
TTCTTGGAGAACGTCGACACCACCTGGCTGATCATGCCGAAGCCCGGCAGGATGAGGATGTAGACCTCGGGGTGGCCGAAGAACCAGAACAGGTGCTGGAACAGGACCGGGTCACCGCCGCCCTCCGCGGCGAAGAAGGTGGTGCCGAAATTGCGGTCGGTCAGCAGCATGGTGATGGCGCCGGCAAGTACCGGCAGTGCCAGCAGCAGCAGAAACACCGTTACCAGGATCGACCACACGAACAGCGGCATCTTGTGCAGGGTCATGCCGGGCGCGCGCATGTTGAAGATGGTGGTGATGAAGTTGATCGAGCCCAGGATCGACGATGCACCGGCGAGGTGCAGCGACAGGATCGCGAAGTCCACCGCAGGTCCCGGATGGCCCGAGGTCGACAACGGCACATACATCGTCCAGCCGGCGCCGACGCCGTTGGCGCCGGGCTCGCCCTCGACGAAGGTCGAGGTCAACAGCAGCGCGAACGAGGCCGGCAGCAGCCAGAAC
Source organism: Bradyrhizobium sp. (assembly GCA_049802835.1). Lineage (GTDB taxonomy): Bacteria > Pseudomonadota > Alphaproteobacteria > Rhizobiales > Xanthobacteraceae > Bradyrhizobium. Next base: position 5,116 of record JBARNF010000329.1, on the reverse strand, counting down.
GAGATGTTGTTCATGCGCGGGAACGCCATGTCCGGCGCACCGATCATCAGCGGCACCATCCAGTTGCCGAAGCCGCCGATCATCGCCGGCATGACCATGAAGAAGATCATGATCAGGCCGTGCGAGGTCACGAACACGTTGTAGGTGTGGTTCTCGTGGAAGAGCTGCACGCCCGGATACATCAACTCGATGCGGATCGCGATCGACATGATGGCGCCGATGATGCCGGCGCACACCGCGAAGATCAGGTACATCGTGCCGATGTCTTTGTGGTTGGTCGAATACAGCCAGCGCCGCCATCCGGTCGGATGGTCGTGCGCGTGATCGTCATGGCCGGTGTGGGTCGCTACGTTCGTCGCCATTGTCCAATCCTCAGTGTCCCCGTGGACCGCGAGCAGCGGCCCTCAATCTCGCGTTTCGTCCCCGCTCGTTACTGCGACAGGCCCGCCGTCGACGCGTAGGTGCTCGTGGGCGCGCTGGCGTACTTCTTCTTGGCGTCCTCGACCCAGGCGGTGAACTCCTGGTCGCTCACGACGCGCACCGCGATCGGCATGTAGGCGTGGTCCTTGCCGCACAGCTCGGAACACTGGCCGTAATACATCCCGACCTTGGTCGCCTTGAACCAGGTCTCGTTGAGGCGGCCGGGAATGGCGTCGATCTTGACGCCGAACGACGGGATCGCCCACGAGTGAATTACGTCCGCGCCCGTGGTCTGCACCCGGACCACCTTGTTGACCGGCACCACCATCTCATTGTCGACGGCGAGCAGGCGCGGCTTCTTGTCCTGCGCCATCAGCGAGTCGAACTCGAACTTGCCGTTGTCGGGATAGGCGTAGCTCCAATACCACTGCTTGCCGGTGGCCTTGATGGTGAGATCGGCGTTCGGCACGTCGAGCTCGAGGAACAGCAGGCGGAACGACGGCACCGCGATCATGACCAGGATCAGCACCGGGATCAGCGTCCACGCCACCTCGATCAGCGTGTTGTGCGTGGTCTGCGACGGCACCGGATTGGCCCGGGCGTTGAACTTCACGACCACCGCCACCAGCAGCGCCAGCACGAACAGCGTGATGATGGTGATGATCGTCAGCAGCAGACCATGGAACCAGGTGATGTTCTCCATCACCGGCGTCGCGGCCTCCTGCAGCTTGTATTCCCACGGCGCGGGCTGCCCCGATTCCGCAGACGCCGATCCACCCCACACGAGCGTCACGCCCGTCACGGCCAAGCCCAGCAACCAGGCGCTCAATTGGCCTTTCGACATCTTCATGCCGTCGCGCTCCCTTCAGAACTTTCCCCCTCGGCGCACAACCCGTTTCAGGCGGTGCGCCGCACGATCCGCTCTCCCGACAATTGGCCTTCGGGCGGATGCATAGAAAAGCACCTCGGCCAGTCCACTGGAATGACGAAATCTTTCTTCTCAAACCATAATTCTTGATCTATCGCAATGCAGTCTTGAGCCGGATTTCGCACGCCGCGCGATCTGCGGCGGCAGGCGGATTTTCCGGGAAATTGCTGCATGGCGCGATTTCGCCGACAACGAGCGCTTGACAGCCGTTCCTTGCGATGTAGGCAACGGAACACGGCCGTCTGCGAGGCTGATTCGGCGAGCAGCGGCAGCGCCACCGGGTGCGGCCATATTTCATGTCGTTTCGTGCCGTACGCTGACGACGCTGTCCTCATGGCGCCATCATTGCCGTATCATGGCGTCAGACGCGCAGATCACCCACAGGAAATTGTCATGGCACCGACCCGGATCAGGGTTTCAACGGACAGGACAGCTGGCATGTCAAGCCCAGCTGCGAACGACTCGCGCGGTTTGCGCCTGTTGAACGCTGTCCTGGCGCGACTCACCCACGGCGTTGCCGGCTGGGCCGCAGTCGCAGCCGTGGCGGCGGCACTGGCAACGACCATCGGCATGCCGGGTGCTGCGCTGGCCCAGGGCGCGGTGCGCTCGGTGCATGGTGACTGGCAGATTCGCTGCGATACGCCGCCGGGCGCGCAGAGCGAGCAATGCGCACTGATCCAGAGCGTGGTGGCGGAGGATCGCTCCAACGCCGGCCTGACCGTGATCATGCTCAAGACCGCTGACCAGAAGAGCCGGCTGATGCGCGTCGTGGCACCGCTCGGCGTGCTCCTGCCGTCCGGCCTCGGCCTGAAGCTCGACAACCAGGACGTCGGCCGCGCCGGCTTCGTCCGCTGCCTGCCCAACGGCTGCGTTGCCGAGGTGGTCATGGACGAAAAGCTGCTCGGCCAGCTCAAGACCGCCAAGACCGCGACTTTCATCATTTTCGAGACCCCGGAGGAGGGTATCGGCTTCCCGCTGAGCCTCAACGGCCTCGCCGACGGCTTCGACAAGCTGCCTTGACGACGCGCGTGATCGACGCCACCGCCTGACACATTGGCGTGATCGACGCCAACCGCGCCCCCTCGTCCGCGTCGCTTCGACGGCGACTTGCCTCAGCGGCCTCCGTCCAGCGCCAGGGCCATCACCAGCAGGGTCTTGTCGACGCCGTCATGGCCAGCTTCCCGCGGCTGCACCGCCTTGAGCAGGAAGCCGGCCTTCTGGTACAGCCTGATCGCATTCGTGTTGCCGCGATAGACCGTGAGCTCGACGCGCGAGAAGCCCACCTGCCGCGCCGCCTCGAGCGCTGCGGCCATCAGCCGCTTTCCAAGGCCCTGATGCCGGAACTGCGGCAAAAGGCCCATGCCGAGCACCCCGATTCGGGCATCGATCGGCCCTGATTTGGGCGTCACGTCGCACCAGCCCACCACATCGCCACCCGAAAGAGCCACGAATTGCGGATATCCCTCCTGAATATTGTTCAGGATGAAGGCGCGCGTGGACTCCAGCGGCGGCGCCTGCACGAAGGACAGGTAACGGCGTTCGCGCGCGACGAAATCCAGCGTGCGGTGAAAGCTCTCGATCTGATCGAGCGTGATGGGAACGATCTCAACCATGTCAGTTCGGTAATCATCCTGCCCCTCGCGCCCCGACGTCAAAACAACTATCTTGGAATGAACGCTCCGACAACGGATTGACCCATGACGACTCCCGCCACCACTTCCCTGCTCGAACGCGCCAATCTGGATCGCGACGCCGTCCAGAGCGAGGTCGCGCGAGGCCTGGCCGGCGCCGACGACGGCGAACTGTTCTTCGAATACAGCCAGACCGAGGCGCTGACCTTCGACAACGGCCGGCTCAAGCAGGCAACCTATGATACGAGCCAGGGATTCGGCTTGCGCGCCGTCAAGGACGACGCGGTCGGCTATGCGCATTCCTCCGACGTGTCGCTGCCCGCCTTGATGCGCGCGGCCGATGCGGTCAGCGCCGTCAGGGGCGGCTATTCCGGCACGTTCGCGAGCCCCCCGCCGCACACCAACGTCCGCCTCTATGGCGACGACAATCCGCTCGATGCGCCGGGCTTCGAGAGCAAGGTCAAGCTGCTCGGCGAGATCGACGCCTATCTGCGCGACAAGGATCCGCGCGTTCGCCAGGTGACGGTGAGCCTGGGCGCGACCTGGCAGGTGGTGGAGATCCTGCGGCCCGACGGCGAGAGCTATCGCGACATCCGCCCGCTGGTGCGCGTCAACGTTTCCGTGGTTGCCGGCCAGGGCGACCGCCAGGAGAGCGGCAGCAAGGGCTATGGCGGACGTGAGCCCTATGCGCGCTTCATCGAGACCAAAGCCTGGCGCGAGGCCGCCGACGGCGCGCTACGCGAAGCGTTGGTGAATCTGGAGTCCATTCCGGCTCCCGCCGGCGAGATGGACGTCGTGCTCGGCGCCGGCTGGCCCGGCGTGATGCTGCACGAGGCGGTCGGTCACGGCCTGGAAGGCGACTTCAACCGCAAGAAGACCTCGGCCTTCGCCGGACTGCTCGGCAAGCCCGTCGCCGCCAAGGGCGTCACCGTGGTCGACGACGGCACCATGGCGTCGCGCCGCGGCTCGCTGTCGATCGACGACGAGGGCACGCCAACCAGCCGCACCGTGCTGATCGAGGACGGCATCCTGACAGGCTACATGCAGGACCGCCAGAACGCGCGGCTGATGAACATGGCGCCGACCGGCAACGGCCGCCGCCAGGGTTACGCGCATGTGCCGATGCCGCGCATGACCAACACCTACATGCTGCCCGGCGAGCGCGATCCGGCCGAGATCATCGCCTCGGTGAAGAATGGCATCTACGCCGTCAATTTCGGCGGCGGCCAGGTCGACATCACCTCGGGCAAATACGTGTTCCAGTGCACCGAGGCCTACCGAATCGAAAACGGCAAGGTCGGCGCACCGGTCAAGGGCGCGATGCTGATCGGCAACGGGCCGACCGACCTCAACCGCATCAGCATGATCGGCAATGATCTGTCGCTCGACACCGGCATCGGCACCTGCGGCAAGAACGGCCAGGGCGTGCCGGTCGGCGTCGGCCAGCCGACCCTGCGCATGGATCAGATCACGGTTGGAGGGACCGGCCGATGAGCCTCGACAAGATGTCCGCGGACAAGATCAGCACCAAGGCCGTGCGCAAGGAAGGCAGTTGGGGCGGGCAGCTCGCGCAGCTCGCCGCCGTCGTGATGGTGGTGTTCGTCGCCAAGGGCGCGATCGCCGAGCCGTTCTACGTGCCTTCGGGCTCGATGGAGCCGACGCTGCTGATCGGCGACGCGTTGCTGGCCTCGAAATTCCCCTATGGCTACGGCACATCGTCGCTGCCGATGCAGATCACGCTCCCCGAGACCGGACGGCTGTTCGGCGAAACGCCGAAGCGTGGCGATGTCGTCGTGTTCCGCTGGCCGGGCGACACGTCGCAGGCCTGGGTCAAGCGCGTCGTCGGCCTGCCCGGCGACCGCATCCAGATGCGCCAGGGCCAGCTCTACATCAACGGCCAGGCGGCCGGCCTCAAGCCGGACGGCATCGGCGATGCTGAGGACGACACCGGCCGCAACGAGCCCGCCTACCGCTACGTCGAGACGCTGCCGAACGGCGTCTCGCATCTGATCTTCAAGATGCGCGACAACGGCCGGCTGGACAACACGCCGGAGGTGGCCGTGCCGCCCGGCAAGCTGTTCGTGCTCGGCGATAACAGAGACAATTCCGCCGACAGCCGCGTCTCGCTGCGCGACGG
>JBARNF010000328.1:0-7911 GCA_049802835.1 Bradyrhizobium sp. | reverse complement strand
CGATGAGGGCGAGCACCAACAGGCCGCCGAGCTCGGGGAGAGCGCCTGACGGCGCCATGCCGCGCCCGCGCCCGCGTCCATCGCCTTCGAGCGCGACCGCCGCTATCTCGCGGTTGTGCCGCGAGCGCAGGAACGCCAGGAACGCGCCCGCGGCTATGATGATGGCGGCTGCGAGCGTGAAGAACATCAGCCAGCCGATGGGTTGATCGCCTTGCATGTCGAACATCCTTCGTGTGAGGGCCGCGCGACGTGCGGTCGCGTCAGGCCCACATGACAATCTCTGTTCGTGGCAATCGCGGCTGGCACGAAAGGTTTCCTGCCACCTGCCAAAATCTCCCGCCTCAGCGTCCCTCGCCCGCCGCCCAGAGCGCGTCGAGCCCGGCGCGATAGGTGGGATAGGCGACGACGAGGCCGAGATCGCGCTTGGCTCTGGTGTTCCGGATGCGCCGGTTGCTGGCGTAGAAGCTCCGCGCCATCGGCGACAGGTCGGCGCTGTCGAACGGCAGCTCCGGCGGCGGATCGACCTCCATCAGCGCGGCGGCGTAGGCGATGACGTCCTGCGGCGGCGCCGGCTCGTCGTCGACGATGTTCCAGGCCCCGCCCTGCGCGTGCCGGATCGCGCCCATGATCGCAGCGGCCGCGTCATCGACATGGATGCGATTGAACACCTGGCCCGGCTTGACGATGCGGCGCGCGCGCCCCGCACGCAGCTCGACCAGCGCATTGCGGCGGGGGCCGTAGATGCCACCCAGCCGGAGCACGGCGAGCCGGTTGCCGATCCGCGCGTGCCACGCCTCCTCGACCTGGACACGCGCGCGCACCCGGTCGTGCTCGGGCGCCAGCGGGGTGTCCTCGTCGATCCAGGCGCCCTGATGATCGCCATAGACGCCGATGGTGGAGAGATAGACCACGCGCCGCGCCCGCCCTGCCGTGATCGCCTCGCCGAACGCGGCGAGCACCGGATCGACGCCGGATCCAGGTGGCACCGAGATCAGCACGACGTCCGCCGCTGTCGCCTTCGCCAGCGTGGTGGCCGCGGGCGGTGTGCCGTCGAACAGATCGACGTCGAATGGCGTCAGCTGCGCGCGCTTGTCTTCACTTCGCGTGGTGCCGGCGATGCCTGCGAAGGCGTTGCCGTACAATTCGACGAAGCGCTGGGCGGTATAGCCGAGGCCGATGACGAACAGGTTCATGCGCAAGTGAGACCCCGGATGATAAACGGGCGTTCGCCGGACGCCGCGACGGCGTCAATTGGGTGCGGCAAAGGCGTCATAGACCAGTTTCTTGAACGCTGCCGTGATACGTCCGCGCTCGTTCTGGGTCTGCTCCAATAAGATGTAGATCATGTCGAGCTTGGGATCGATGCCGAAATAGGTGCCGCTGCCCGAATCCCATTTCAGTTCGCCGATCGAGCCGGGCGGCGGTGGCTTGGCGTCGCCCGGCTCGACGCGCACCGCAAGTCCGTAGCCATAGCCGAAGCCGTCGCCCGGAAAATAGAAGTAGTCGCGCTCGACACCCGAGCCTGGGCCGATATGATCGGTCGTCATGTCCTTGAAGGCTACCGGACTGAGATAGCGCTTGCCGTCGAGTTCGCCGCCGTTGAGCAGCATCTGTGCAAAACGCGCGTAGTCGGTGATATCGGAAACCAGACCGCCGCCGCCGGATTCCCATTCGGGGTGCGAGCGTCGGCCGCGCTCTGCCGCGACCAGGATCGGATCGCTGGGCAGCGGTTCGGCCATGCGCGTCCGCTCTTCCGGCGTTGTCAGCAGGAACTTGGTGCTGGTCATTCCGAGTGGATCGAGAATGTTCTGCTTCTCGAATTGATAGAGCGTTTGCCCAGACACGATTTCGATCACGCGCCCCAGCACGTCGGTCGAATGGCCGTAGCGCCACAAGGTGCCGGGCTGGCGCGCCAGGGGCAGCGCGGCGATCCTGTCAGCGAATTCGGCGTTGTCGAAGCGGCCGCCGAAGAGGTGCGCTGCCATGTAGGCGTGCTCGATCAGCGTGCCGCCGATATATTCGTAGGTGATGCCGGAGGTGTGGCGCAGCAGGTCCATGATCGTGACCAGCCGCACCGGCGGGACCACCTTGAGCACGCGTGAGCCGTCGACCCCGATGGCCTCGACGCCGACCATCACGTCGGCGAAGGCGGGGATGTACTTTGCGGCGGGATCGGTGAGCGACAGCTTGCCCTGGTCGATCAGCATCATCGCGGCCAGGCTCGTGATCGGCTTGGTCATCGAATGCAGCGCGAAGATCGTATCCAGCGTCATCGGGAGGCCGGTCTTGACGTCACGCAGGCCGAAGCACTTGAGATAGACCGGCCGGCCGTGCTGCTGGATCAGCACGACGGCACCAGGCAGGCGGCCGCTCGTCACCTCGCTGTCAAAGAACCGGGTTATGCGTTCCAGCTTTTCCGGAGAAGGCGAAAGCGTATCCGCGGCCAAGGCAGGCGCGGCGAACAGCATGGTGGCGGCAAGCAGCCACGCGAGCCAGGCGCGTGACGCGCCGGCCCGGGCTGCGGAAAGATACCTTCTCGCGGTCAACGCGCTCCCTCGCCGACGGTCGCTCGTTGCCGCCTTTGGTATATTCGGCGGGAGCGAGCGGCAAATCACATATGCGATTGACGCGCCCGGCCGGCGCTCGGCTCTGCGCAAAGCGCGGCGTCCTTGCCCTGGCACATGCCGTGCGCCATGTCATATAAGGACGAAAAGGGAGACGGCTCGCGCGATGAACTTCCATTCGATCTACCGGCACGGTTTCGCCCGCGTCGCGGCCTGCGTCACGGCCTCCAGCGTCGCCAACCCCACCGCAAATGCGGCGGCGGTCCTGGCCGCCGCGCGTGCCTGCCATGACCAGGGTGCGGCGGTCGCGGTGTTTCCGGAGCTCTGCCTGTCAGGATATGCGATCGAAGATCTCGTCAAGCAGGACCCGCTGCTGGACGCGGTCCAGCGCGGGCTGCTGACGTTGGTCGAAGCCTCGCACGACCTGATGCCGGTCCTCATCGTCGGCGCGCCGCTGCGCTTTGCCCATCGCGTCTACAACTGCGCGGTCCTGATCCATCGCGGCGAGGTGCTTGGCGTCGTGCCGAAGGTCTATCTGCCGACCTATCGCGAGTTCTACGAAGGCCGGCACTTCGCCTCCGGTGCCGGCATCCGCGGCGAGATGATCGAGGTCGCCGAGACCATGGCGCCGTTCGGCACGGATCTGTTGTTTGCCGCAGCCGACGTCGCCGGCCTCGTCATCGGCGTCGAGATCTGCGAGGACATGTGGATCCCGGTCACGCCGGGGTCCGAGCTCGCGCTCGCCGGCGCGACCGTACTCGCCAATCTCTCCGGCAGCCCGATCACGGTCGGCCGCGCCGAGTCCCGATCGCTGCTGTGCCGCTCGACCTCGGCGCGCTGCCTCGCCGCCTACATCTACGCGGCCGCAGGCGTCGGCGAATCCACCACCGATCTCGCATGGGACGGCCAGACTTCGGTCTTCGAGAACGGCGTGCTGCTCGTCGAAAGCGAGCGCTTCCGCCAGACAGGGCAGACCATCTTCGCCGATGTCGATCTCGACCTGCTGCGCCAGGAGCGGGCGCTGATGGGCACGTTCGACGACAATGCGCGCGCGACAAATGCCGGCGTGCATTATCGCCGCATCGGCTTCGAGCTGCAGCCGACGGCGGACGACATCGGCTTCATGCGCACGGTCGAGCGCTTCCCGTTCGTGCCGAGCGATCCGGCGCGGCTCGACCAGGACTGCTACGAGGCCTACAACATCCAGGTCGCCGGGCTGACGCAGCGGCTGCGCGCCAGCGGCACCAAGCGCATCGTGATCGGCGTCTCCGGCGGCCTCGACTCGACGCATGCGCTGATCGTCGCAGCCAAGGCGATGGACCTGCTCGGCCTGCCGCGGACCAATATCCTTGCTTATACGATGCCTGGCTTCGCCACGGGCGCGCAGAGCAAATCCTACGCGCATGCGCTGATGGCCTCGCTCCAGGTCAGCGCCGCCGAGCTCGACATCCGTCCCGCCGCGACGCAGATGCTGAAGGACATCGGCCATCCGTTCGGGCGCGGCGAGGCGGTCTACGACGTCACCTTCGAGAACGTGCAGGCGGGCCTGCGCACCGACTATCTGTTCCGTCTGGCCAATGATCGCGGCGGCCTCGTGCTCGGCACCGGCGATCTCTCCGAGCTCGCGCTCGGCTGGTGCACCTATGGCGTCGGCGATCAGATGGCGCACTACAACGTCAATGCCGGCGTGCCGAAGACGCTGATCCAGCATCTGATCCGCTGGGCGATCGCCTCGCACCAGTTCTCGTCCGACGTCGATCGCACCTTGGAAGCGGTGCTGTCCGCGGAGATCTCGCCGGAGCTCGTCCCGGTGAAGGAGGGCGAGACGCCTCAGAGCACCGAGGCCGCAATCGGCCCCTATGAGCTGCAGGACTTCAACCTGTTCTACACGCTGCGCTACGGCATGCGCCCGTCGAAGATCGCCTTCATGGCGCATCACGCCTGGAAGGACGCCGGCGACGGCGCCTGGCCGCCGGGCTTTCCCGCCGACAAGCGCCGCGCCTACGCGCTCGCCGATATCAGGAAGTGGCTGGAGGTGTTCCTCAAGCGCTTCTTCGCCTTCAGCCAGTTCAAGCGTTCGGCGATGCCGAACGGGCCGAAGGTCGTGGCCGGCGGCTCGCTGTCGCCGCGCGGCGACTGGCGCGCGCCGTCCGACGGCAACGCCACGGCCTGGCTCGAGGATCTCGATCGCAACGTGCCGAAGTGAGGGGAGCTTGCTCCGCTGCCCCGCTTGCAATATCCGGAGAGACGATCGCGGCGGCGCGTGGTGTGGCGCGCCGTGCAAACCTCGCTGAACGGAGCAGACCATGAGCGTGACCGCAGCCGGCATTTCCTCGATGGCGACCCGGCAGATCCTCTCTGAGCTCGCAGCCGCCTATGAGGAGGCGACCGGCGAGGTGATCACGATCGAATCCGTCGGTGGCGTCGATGCTGCCAAGCGCATCCGCTCAGGCGAGGCGTTCGACTTCGCGGTGCTGGCGTCCGACGCGCTGCAGAAGCTCGAGGCCGACGGGCATCTCGTGCCCGGCAGCATCATCGAGATCGCGGAATCACCGATGGCGATGGCGGTGCGCGCGGGCGCCGCGAAGCCTGATCCGCTCGACGAGGCCGCCGTGCGCAAGGCCATGGAGAGCGCCAAGGCGATCGGCATCTCCACCGGGCCGAGCGGCACCCACGTCGAGAGGCTCGCGCGCGACTGGGGCCTGGAAGCTGAGGGCGCCTCGCGTCTGGTCCAGGCCAAGCCCGGTGTTCCCGTGGCAAAGCTGCTCGCCGATGGTGCGGTCGAGGTCGGCTTCCAGCAGCTGAGCGAGATGTTGGGCGCCCCCGGCATCGAAATCGTAGGCCTGCTGCCGGAGTCACTGCAGCCTGGCACTGTGTTTGCTGCGGCACTCTGCAAGGCGGCCGCCAATCAGGACGCCGCCCGCGCGTTCATCGAATATCTGGTGTCCGAGGAGACCGCCGAGACCAAGCGCCAGCACGGCATGACGCCGGTGTGAGGCGAACGAGGAACTCTCTCTTCGAGCCAAGACGGGCGCACCGTCACAGCCGCGCCTTCGACGGCTGATGGTGACAACCGGCTGGCGACGAACTCAGGAGGAGTGGCTTTGCCGGCCGGTGTCGCCTGCAACGGCATTTGTCCGCGCCAAGCGCTCCGACCTGAGCCGCTCGCGATTGTCTTGGAAGGCCTTCTGGCGTTCTGCGTATTCCGTGGGTTTCGGCTGAGCCGGCTTGAATAGCCTGTTGGCCTCGAGAACGGCTCGGCTCGCTGGCTTGCGGTGCAACATCTGAAGTGTCCTATGTGTTGGCACGGGTGTGGTTGAATGATCGCTCGGATCGTCTGCCTCCCTTCGAGGATGCAGACCGGCAAGGCCAACGCTCCGTCATGGCCTTGGCGTCGCCTTCGGTCGGCGACATCGACCTCAGGGATTAACGGGGCTTGGTCTGATTGGTTCGTCCGTGGCGCCTGAAGCGCCGAACGAGGATGAAGCCTGCAGATCCAGCAGGAGCTAGGTCGTTGGGAAGCGCTATCAAGGAAGCGTCCCGGTGGCGCTCAAGCCGCCACCACAAAACGATCTACCTCTGTAACAATATCTCACGGGGCCGCTCAACGCAAGGACGACGGCAGAACCAAGTGGTCAGCGTGGCAGCACGCTCACCATTGCCCGACGGCCTCCAGGAGGCTGCGCGTATGAAACGGCTTTTCGAGAAATCGGGCGCGTTGCGGCAACTCCTCGGCAGTCGGGTGTTTTTTTCCGGACATGACCACGATCTGGACCGGCGGCCAGCGCGTCCGCACGGCCGCGGCGAGCCTGAGACCATCCATGGAACCCTGCATGTCGATGTCGGTTAGAAGGACGTCCACCGAATGGCTGGCCAGCACCTCGATCGCGCGATCCGCATCCCCTACTGCCAAGACCTCGTGTCCGGCGTCCTGGAGCTGGAGTTCGATATCCATGAGAATGAGCAGCTCGTCTTCCACAAGTAGGACTTTCAAGCGCGGTCTCCTGCAGGGACGAAAGCCTTCAGAGTTGCAAGTTTCCTAGGCACCATACGTTCCGAGTAACCTCGAATGTTTCCCCGCGGGATCTCCGACATCATCATCACCGGCGAGCTTGCCCAGCGCAGCTCGGGAGATCCTGACTATCTGCGCGAGAAGCTTGCGTTTCGCGAGCTTGCCTGTGACATGGCCAACGATCCCGGCGAGGTATTGCCGCGCCTCGTTCGGCTGGCCATGCAGGCCTGCGAAGCCGTTTCGGCCGGAATCTGCAGCCTCGATCGTGACGACAGGGCGTTTCGCTGGTTCGCTCTTCACGGCTCGCTCGCCATATTCGAAGGTACACGGACGCCGCTCGATTTCAGCCCATGCGGCGTCACGCTTGCGAGCAATGGGCCGGTGCTGACGAAGCACCCGGAGACCGCCTATGACTGGATACGCGATGCTGGCATCGTCGTGCCCAAGGTGCTCCTGGTCCCGCTTCAACTCGGGGCCGCAGGTGACGCGGGGGCAGTGGGGACGCTCTGGGTCGTCGCGACAGAAAGCCTGCATTTCTCGCAGGAGCACGCCCGCGTCTTGACCGAGCTGGCTGCGTTTGCGGCGATCGCGTTGCGCATGGTCCAAGCGGAGGAACGATTGCAGGCTGCCTTGCGCGATCAGGAACAGCTGACGCAGGAGATGGCGCATCGTGTCAAGAATCTGCTCGCCGTCACCAGCGGCATGCTGCGGTTGACCGCGCGCACCTCGAATTCGAAGGAGGAGCTGCTGACCAAATTGTCCGGCCGGCTCGAGGCGCTTTCGGCCGCCCAGCAACTGGCCAGGAGTTCGTTGGGCGATGGCAAGATCTCGGGCGTGACTCTCCGCCAGGTGCTGGCGACGGTCCTTCGTCCCTATGGGCACGCGCTGATGAAGGGACCGGACGTCCATCTTGGTGATCACGCGACCAACAGCATGGCGGTGATCTTCCACGAGCTCGCCACCAACGCCACCAAATACGGTGCGCTCAGCACGGAGCGCGGAACCATCGCCCTGAAGTGGTCGATGGAAGCCGACGAATTGAACATCGAATGGAAGGAGACCGGCGGCCCCGCCGTTTCCGAACCGGCCCGCGAAGGCTTCGGAACCACTCTCGTGCGGTCCACGGTGAACAGGCACGGTGGCCGGATGATCTGGCGATGGCTTCCGGAAGGATTGATCGTTTCGATCGACACACCGACGGCGAACCTCGTCAGCTGATCGTGTTGACATTGCCTATCGCTGATCAATCCTGAGCCGGCATGGTCGTGACCTGTAAGGAGGCGACCGCCCGAGGAAAATCATGATCGAGGCTGCCTCCATTATCGGGATCGTCGG
>JBARNF010000327.1:0-1908 GCA_049802835.1 Bradyrhizobium sp. | reverse complement strand
GGCTGCCGGCGGTGTCCTTCACCAGCGAGATCCGCACCGCTTACGATTTCGCGCGGGCCTATGCGATGCCCGTCCTCACCCTCACCGCCGTGGTCTCGGCCCAGATGATCCGGATGAGCCGGGCGGCGGTGGTCGAGACCTTGAACACGCCCTATGTCGAGATGGCGCTGCTGAAGGGCGCCTCGCGCGGCAGGCTCGTGCTGCGCCATGCGCTGCCCAATGCGCTCGGTCCGATCGTGAATGCAGTTGCTCTGTCATTGTCCTATCTCCTTGGCGGCGTCATCATTGTCGAGACCGTCTTCAACTATCCGGGCATCGCCAAGCTGATGGTCGATGCTGTGGCGACGCGCGATCTGCCGCTGATCCAGAGCTGTGCCATCATCTTCTGCTTCGGCTACCTCCTGCTCACCACCACGGCCGACATCATCGCCATCCTGTCCAATCCGAGGCTGCGATGACGAGCCCCGCGAGATCCGCCATCCGCAATCCGAGGCTCGGCTATCGCATCAATGCCGTCGGCGTCGCCGGGGCGCTGATCGTGATCTTCTGGATCGTGATCGCGCTCGCCGCGCCCTATCTCGTTCCGCACCCGATCGGCGACATCGTCGACACCGATTATTTCGGCCCCATCAGCCGCGAGCTGTGGCTGGGCTCCGACTATCTCGGCCGCGACATGACCTCGCGCATCCTGATGGGCGCCCGCTACACGCTCGGCATTGCCGTCGCCGCTGTCATCATCGCCGGCGTGTGCGGCGTCACGCTCGGCATGATCGCGGCGATCACGGGCGGCGCAGTCGACATGATCCTCAGCCGTGTTCTCGACGCGCTGAACTCGATCCCGAGCAAATTGTTCAGCCTCGTCGTGGTCGCCGCGGTGGGATCGTCGATCCCGGTCCTCATCGTGACCATGGCCGTGATCTACATCCCCGGTGCGTTCCGCTTCGCGCGCGCGCTGGCCGTCAACATCAACACCATGGATTTCGTGGTGGTGGCGCGCGTCCGCGGCGAGAGCCTGTTCTATTTGATCCGTGCGGAGATCCTTCCCAACATCGTGGCTCCCGTGCTGGTCGATCTCGGCCTGCGCTTCGTCTTCATCGTGCTGCTGCTCTCCGGGCTTTCCTTTCTTGGACTTGGCGTCAAGCCGCCCTATGCCGATTGGGGCGCGCTGGTGCGCGAGAACATCGGCGGCCTTCCCTATGGCGCGCCGGCGGTGATCGTGCCCTCGCTCGCGATCGCGAGCCTCACCATCGCGGTCAATCTCTTGATCGACAATCTGCCGAAGAAGATCCGCGATCGGGAGCCATCCTAGATGACGAGCCTGGTCCAGATCCGCGGTCTCGTCGTCGAGGCGACCACCGATTCCGGCCGGACCATCGAGATCATCAGGGGCGTCGACCTCGACATCGCCGAGGGCGAGATCGTCGCGCTGATCGGCGAAAGTGGCTCCGGCAAGACCACCATCGCCATGACCTTGATGGGGTATGCGCGATCGGGATGCATGATCGTCGGCGGCTCGGTCGTGGTCGACGGCGTCGACATGGTGGCGCTGCCGGAGGCTGACAGGGCCGCGGTGCGCGGGGCGACGATCGCCTACGTGCCGCAGAGCGCGGCCGCGGCGTTCAATCCGGCGATCCGGATCATGGACCAGGTGATCGAGGTGGTGCGCATCCACGGTTTGATGCGGCCGGAAGAGGCGCGCGCGAAAGCGGTGACGCTGTTCCGGGCGCTGTCGCTGCCCGATCCTGACGGGATCGGCGAGCGCTATCCGCACCAGGTGTCCGGCGGGCAGCTGCAGCGGCTCGCCGCGGCCATGGCGCTGATCGCGAATCCCAAGCTGCTGATCTTCGACGAGCCGACCACGGCGCTCGACGTCACCACCCAGGTCGAGGTGCTCAGGGCCTTCAAGGC
>JBARNF010000326.1:0-2081 GCA_049802835.1 Bradyrhizobium sp. | reverse complement strand
GATGGGAGCTTATGGGCACTCGAAATGGCGCGAAATCGTGCTGGGAGGCGCAACCAAAAGTCTGCTGTCGAACCCGCCGGTTCCGGTTTTATTTTCGCACTGACGACCGAAAGGGGCCGCGGGTATGACGACGGCCCCATCGCGCCCGCAATCAAAAATCCGGGAAATCTCTGGCAGTAAACCGAAGCTGATCAGATCGCTTACGCTGACGCATGCCGTGCTCTACGGGTTAGGCGTGACGATCGGCGCTGGCATCTATGTGTTGGTCGGGGCGGCCGCTGGACGGAGCGGCATGCATGCGCCGCTGGCATTCGTCGCGGCAGCTATCGTGATGGGGATCACCGCAGCTTCCTTTGCCGAACTGGGCACCCGAATGCCGGTTGCGGCGAGCGAAGCGGCCTATGTTCAGGCGGCGTTTCGTATCAGATGGCTCAGCCGGGCCGCGGGACTGCTGGTTGTTGCCGCCGCGATCATTTCTGCCGCCACCATTACGGTTGGCAGTGCGGGCTATATCGGAGTGTTCATCCCGCTTCCGGCGCACTGGATTATTGTTGCCGTCGTGCTCGCAATGGGCGCTGTCGCCTGCCTGTCTGCCGCTCAGTCCATCAGCTTTGCCGGGCTGATGACGGTGATCGAGATAGCCGGCCTCGCCCTTATCATATTCTCCAGCGTTGCCGGCGAAGGCCAATTGATCTCGCGCCTGCCGGAGCTCTGGCCCGCCGCGGGAGATCTGGCTGCCTGGATCAGCATCGGACAGACCTCGCTGCTGGCCGTCTTTGCTTTCATCGGCTTCGAGCACCTTGTGAATATCTCCGAGGAGATGAAAAATCCGCGACGGACCTTGCCTTGGGCACTCTTCATTACGCTCGGTGTAACCGCCCTTCTCTATGCCTCCGTTGTCTGGATTGCAGTCACGGCCGTGCCGCCGGCAGAGCTGGCGCTTTCACCGGCCCCTCTCGCGCTCGTATTTCAACGGCTGACGGGCCTGCCGCTGCAAACGCTAAGTTCCATTGCAATAGTCGCGACCGCCAATGGGATCATCGTCCATATGATCATGATTGGGCGCGTGTTGTACGGCCTGGCCGATCAGGGCAACCTCCCCGCCTTCTTCGCAAAGGTGAATTCAGCGAATGGCACGCCGATCATTGCGACGCTCTTCGGCGTTGCAGCCATTCTGGTCCTCGCCCTTGGCATTCCGCTCACAGGTCTGGCCGAATGGACCTCGCGCTTTACCCTGGCAATCTTCGCACTCGTAAATCTGGCCCTGATAAGGATCAAAGCGACTGAATCGAAGTCTCCTGCGGATGTGTTTTGCGTTCCACGATGGGTACCAGTCGCAGGGCTGGCCACAAGCGTAATGCTGCTCTTGGTCGATCTCCTCGGATAGTCCGCCTTGGTCGATAACGGCGTCTATAAGGGCCGGGTACGCAACTGCACGCCATGCGCAGTCGTGGGGGATCAACCGCGCCGAGGCGTTAGGCCGCTAAAGCGTTGCGTTGCTGCCGCGCTCGCCGATGCGATGTATTTGCGCGGTCCGAACCGGCACGCGCTTCAGTACTTCCCGCCGCTCGCTCATGCGCGCGCCCGGCGAATCCGGCTGCGCAAAGCATTCCAGTATTTGGATACGGATTTCCTCCGCGACCGGACCCTCGACCTGGCGCATGCGATTCCAGAGCCGGATGATTTCCCGTTGCTTCTCGACATCCATTGGTCACCTCCGAGGAATGGCCAATGAGAACATAACAAGAACGATATTGCAAGCCGCAAAGTTGCGACTTCACTAGAAACAGAGACTGAGAATCTTCAATCGGCAGGCCTCAGCCGCGCGCGTTTTGGGCTTCGTCGTCGTTGCCTGCTTTGATTCCTTCGGCGAACTCTTTGGCGAACTCTTCGGCTTCTTGGGACTCTCATAGTCGCCCGCGATCACCATGGCCCAATACATACGGCCGGTCTTCGCGCTTTTCACGCTGGCAACACCCACGCGCGTGGCGCCTGGCAGCAGAAGGTTTTTTCGGTGCCCTGACGAATTGATCCACTGATCGAGGGTTTTGGGAAAGCCGTCGTAGCCATACGCAATGTTC
>JBARNF010000325.1:0-7166 GCA_049802835.1 Bradyrhizobium sp. | reverse complement strand
CCGCGGCGGTCCTGGCACAGCTTCAGCACGCTGCCGAGATATTCGTCGGGCGTCAGGATGGTGGCCTCGATCCACGGCTCCTGGATCTCGGCGATCTTGACTACGTCGGGCATGTCGACCGGGTTGTGGATCTCGATCTCTTCGCCGTCGGTCAGCTTCATCTTGTAGATGACGCTTGGCGCGGTCGCGATCAGGTTGAGATCGAATTCACGTGACAGCCGCTCCTGGATGATCTCCAGGTGCAACAGGCCGAGGAAGCCGCAGCGGAAGCCGAAGCCGAGCGCGGCCGAGGTCTCCATCTCGAACGAGAAGCTGGCGTCGTTGAGGCGCAGCTTGCCCATGGCTGCGCGCAAAGTCTCGAAATCGTCGGCGTCCACCGGGAACAGGCCGCAGAACACCACGGGGATGGCGGGCTTGAAGCCCGGCAGCATCTCGGTGACGGGCTTGCGGTCGTCGGTGATGGTGTCGCCGACGCGGGTGTCGGCGACTTCCTTGATCGCCGCGGTGATGAAGCCGATCTCGCCGGGCCCGAGCTCGTCGACCTGCGTCATCTTCGGCGTGAAGAAGCCGACGCGCTCGACGTCATAGGCCGCGCCCGTGCCCATCATGCGGATGCGGCTGCCCTTCTTCATGACGCCGTCGACCACGCGGATCAGCACGACGACGCCGAGATAGACGTCGTACCAGCTGTCGACCAGCAGCGCCTTCAGGGTCGCGCTACGATCGCCCTTGGGCGGCGGCAGCCGGGTGACGATCGCCTCTAGCACGTCGGGAATGCCGAGGCCGGTCTTGGCCGAGATCATGACGGCGTCGGAGGCGTCGATGCCGATGACATCCTCGATCTGCTGCTTGATCTTCTCCGGCTCGGCGGCCGGCAGGTCGATCTTGTTGAGGACCGGGACGATCTCGTGGTTGTTGTCGAGCGCCTGGTAGACGTTGGCGAGGGTCTGCGCCTCGACGCCCTGGCTCGCGTCCACCACCAGCAGCGAGCCCTCGCAGGCCGCCAGCGACCGCGAGACTTCATAGGCGAAGTCGACGTGGCCGGGCGTGTCCATCAGGTTGAAGATGTAATCCTTGCCGTCCTTGGCGTGGTATTGCAGGCGCACGGTCTGCGCCTTGATGGTGATGCCGCGCTCGCGCTCGATGTCCATCGAATCGAGCACCTGCTCCTTGCCCGCCATCTCGCGGTCCGACAGGCCGCCGGTCATCTGGATCAGGCGGTCGGCCAAGGTGGACTTGCCATGGTCGATATGGGCGACGATGGAGAAGTTGCGGATGTTGGGAATGGGGGCGGTCGTCATTGCCGCGCAGATAGCATCCCAAGCCCCCGAGCAGCAACCATATTGCTGAATTTCCAGGGCCTTTCTTCACGGCAAGCTGATTTCCCGGGCGCCGAAAACAGGCTACCGAGGGCGGATGTCGAGTACCTCTCTCCCGCATCCGGCGACCCGGCCGCGCAGCCGCCTCGGACCGCAGCGGATCGCCGCCTGGCTGGTGGCGCGCGCCACCGCGCCTGCGACCTCATTTTGGGCCGTCCTTGCGTTCGCGCTCGCTCATGCGGCGCTGTGGACGGTGATCCTGACCAATCTGAAGGCCGCGCAGGACGTTCACATGGACGTCGCCGAGGCCTATGCCTGGGGCAGCCGGTTTCTGCTCGGCTACGGCAAGCATCCGCCGCTGTCGGGCTGGATCGCGGGCCTCTGGTTCACGGTGTTTCCGGTCAAGGACTGGGCGACATATGCGCTGGCGATGGCTGTTGTCGGCGCCGGCCTCGTCATCATCTGGCTCGCGAGCCTAAAGGTCGTGGACCGCCGCAGGGCGTTCTTCGTCGTGGTCATGGTCGCGCTGTACCCGATCTTCAATTTCAAGGGCTTCAAATACAACGCCGACCTGGTCCAGCTGCTGACCCTGCCGCTGCTGATGCTGGCCTATCTCCATGCCTTCGAGAAGCGCAGCATCGCCTCCGGCCTCTGGCTGGGCCTCGCCGGCGCCGCCGCGCTGATGACGAAATACTGGGTGCTGACCATGATCGGCGCCATCGGGCTGGCGGCGCTGCTGCATCCGGAGCGGCTGCGCTTCCTGGCTTCGCCCGCGCCGTGGGTCGCCATCGTCACGATGCTGGTTGCGATGATCCCGCATCTGGTCTGGCTCTGGAGAGTCGATTTCGTTCCGCTCACCTATGCGGGCGATGTCTACACGCTGTCAGATCGCGGCCGCGCCGCCGAGCTGGTGCTTGGCTATATCGGCCACAATGCCGCGCTGCTCGCCTTGCCGGTCGCGCTGGCGGCGCTGGTCCTCAGCTGGCCGCCGCGCTTGGCGTTCCGCAACTGGCGGCGCGGCCCCAATCCCGGCGTCGATGTGGGCCAAGCGTTGAATGTGTGGCTGGTGCAGGCGATCGTTGCCGTCGGTCCGCCGCTGGGCGGCCTCGCTTTCACGATCTACATGAAGACCGATTGGGGCATCTCGCTGTTCTTCCTGGTGCCGCTGGCGCTGATTGGGATCCCCGCGCTGCGATTGCGGCGCGCCATGCTGCCGCGGCTGGCGGCCGTCTGGCTGGTGCTGTCGCTGATCACGCTGGCCGCCTCACCATGGATCGCGGCGCGCGAGATGGCCGCCAATCCGAACGGCGCCACCGGCTATGGTGCGCGGTCGCAGCTGGCCGTGCAGCTGACGCAGGCCTGGCACGCGCGGTTCGGCTCATCCTGGCCGCTGGTCGCCGGCTACTCCGAGATGAACACGCCGATGACGTTCTACAGTCCCGATCATCCGCGGCCGTACACGGTGCCGTACACGGCGGACGAGACCTGGGGCTCCGGCCTCAGCTCGCTTGCGGATCTGAAGCGCGAGGGCTTCATCGGCGTCTGCGACACCACCGACAACCGCATCGCCGCCTGTGAGGCCTGGATGGCCAAGGAGGCGCCCGGCGCCGAGCCGCTGGTGATGAGCACGCAGCGCTTCTTCCACGGCCAGGCGGGCCCTGCAATCGTTTGGAAGGCGTATATTCAGGGACCGGCGAGATAGGGCGGACGCCGAATCGCGAGCGCTTTCCTATTGGCGGGCGAACGGTTGCGAAGCGGTCGGTGCGCTCCCTCTCCCCGTTCTTCACGGGGAGAGGGCGGGGGTGAGGGGCAGACGCTCGGGAGGTGTGTGCGGAGAAACCTGTGCCCCCTCACCCGGATTGCATCTGTCGATGCAATCCGACCTCTCAGCGCGAGCGAAGCTCGTCGCGGCCCCGCAAGCGGGGAGAGGTTGAAAACATCACACGCCTTCTTCGTGGAACTTGTCGTTCACCAGATCGGTGATCGCCTGCAGGGCGGCCTCCGCCTCGGGGCCGGCCGCCGAGACCAGGATGGTTGTCCCCGGTGCGGCCGCCAGCATCATCAGGCCCATAATCGAGCGGCCGCCGACGGTCTCGCCGCCGCGCGTCACCCAGACCTCGGCCTGGAAGCGCTCCACCATCTGAACGAACTTGGCCGAGGCGCGCGCATGCAGTCCGCGCTTGTTGGTGATCAGCAGTTCCCGGGACAATGCACCCGCAGGCACGGCCGGGCCGGCGACGTGGTCCTGCGGCGCGTCCTCGTCGCTCATTTGCCGGCGAGCACCCGGCTGGCGATCGTCACGTATTTCCGTCCGGCTTCCTGCGCCATCGCAATCGCGTCGGGCAGCGAGCGCTCCTCGCGCACCTTGGCAAGCTTCACCAGCATGGGCAGGTTGATGCCCGCGAGCACCTCGACCTTGGGCCGGCTCATGCAGGAGATGGCGAGGTTCGACGGCGTGCCGCCGAACATGTCGGTGAGAATGGCGACACCGTCGCCGGTGTCGACACGGTTCACGGCTTCGATGATGTCGCTGCGACAGAGATCGGAATCATCGTCGGCGCCAATCGTGACCGCTTCAATTTGTTTTTGAGGACCCATGACGTGTTCGAGCGCCGCTCGGAACTCGTCGGCGAGGCGCCCATGGGTCACCAATACCAGGCCAATCATCGGATACTCCTCGCGGGCGCCTTGGGTGCACCGCACGAACGCGCCACTTTGACCATCCGGAGCCCACGCGCAAGAGGGCATGTTCGCGATACTCCCGGATTCTGGCGTTCGGAGGGGGGAGCCGGCGAAGGTCTACTCGGTGGCAATTGTGCGGCTGATATGGTTACCAATTTGCCCCACACAATCGTCCGAAAGATTACCGGAACATGAAGTTCCAGTGGTAGTCAGTGCTGCCACAACCAGCGGGAAGGGCGAAAAGTCCCGTCCGACGGGT
Organism: Bradyrhizobium sp.; assembly: GCA_049802835.1. Taxonomy (GTDB): domain Bacteria; phylum Pseudomonadota; class Alphaproteobacteria; order Rhizobiales; family Xanthobacteraceae; genus Bradyrhizobium. The sequence continues at coordinate 2,906 of JBARNF010000325.1, read as the reverse complement.
ATTCGTGGCAACGCAATACCGTTCAGGTGAACGAACAGCGATTCGCCGTTCGGCAGGCGGGCAGCGTCCTCCGCCATCAGATCGACCACCAGCCCCAGTTTTGCCTCCGGCACATGGTCGCAGGAGCGGATTCCAAGGCCGCGAATCTCGATCAGGCCGGCCAGGGCAGGGGCGGGGCTGACCCACATTTCTCCGCCGCGTGTGGCGAGATGAACACGGTCGTCGCCGACCAGGATCGCCTGCGGCAGCTGTCCGGACCGGCCCGCCAGGATCAGATCGAAGGCGAGCCGCGATTTGCCCGAGCCGGACGGGCCCCGGATGAGGACAGCGAGCTGCCCCACCCGAACGGCTGATGCGTGGATGCTCGCCGCTGCGGTGGTCACGACGCCGGCAGTCGGACGATGAAGCGCGCGCCGGCCACGGTCGGATTGCCTTCGTCATCCACAGGGCCGGGGCGGTTCTCGGCCCAGATCCGCCCACCATGGGCGTCGATGATCTGCTTGGAGATCGACAGCCCAAGGCCGGAGTTCTGGCCGAAGCCCTGATGCGGCCGGTCGGTGTAGAAGCGCTCGAAGATGCGCTGCAGGGCGTCCTCGCGAATGCCCGGACCGTCGTCGTCGACCACGATCTCGATCTCGGAGCGCACGCGCCGGCAGGTGATTCGCACCTTGCCGGCCGCCGTCGAGAACGATTGCGCATTCGACAGCAGGTTGGAGATGACCTGGCCAAGCCTGGAATCGTGGCCTGGCGCGGAGAAGGTGTCATTGGCGCCGCGGCCCTCGAACCGCACCTCGACGATGACGTCGGTGCCGAGCTTGGTCTCGTTGGCGACCGAGGTCAGCGTCGTCAGCAGGCGGCGCATGTCGACCAGGGTCATGTCCTGGCGCTGCAGCTCGGCATCGAGCCGGCTGGCGTCGGAAATGTCGGAGATCAGGCGGTCGAGCCGCTTCACATCGTGCTCGATCACCGCGAGCAGGCGGCTGCGGCTGTTGTCGTTGCGCGCGAGCGGCAGGGTCTCGACCGCCGAGCGCAGCGAGGTCAGCGGATTCTTGAGCTCATGGGCGACGTCGGCGGCGAACATTTCGATCGCCTCGATCCGGTTGTAGAGCGCGTCGGTCATGTCGCGCAGCGCGCCGGAGAGATGGCCGATCTCATCACGGCGGCGGGTGAAATCGGGAATCTCGACACGCGTCTTGATGCGACGGCGGACACGCTCGGCGCTGTCGGCGAGACGTCGCACGGGACCTGCGATGGTGCTGGCGAGCAGCAGCGACAGCACGATCATCACGGCGGAGGCGACGCCGCCGACTTTGAGGATGGCGAGACGCTCTGCAGTGACCATCTGGTCGATGTCGTCGCCTTGCGTCGACAGCATCAGGGCGCCGTGGATGGTGCGCGACCGCTGCACCGACACGGCGACCGAGACGATGACCTCGCCGCGCGAATTGACCCTGACCATGCTGCGCTTCTGGCCCTTCAGCGCGTCGGTGACTTCCTCATAGCCGTTGCCGTTCTCGGGGCCGTATTCGCGATACAGCGGCAGGTCGCCGCGGTTGAGCCAGGTGCGCACCGAGATCATGGCGCGCTCCACCAGGCCCGGCTTTTCGCTGGACGGCGGCGGCAGATCGAGGCGCAGCACGTTCTCCAGGTTGCGGCTGTCGAGCAGGAGGCCGCCATTGGGGTCGTAGATGCGCGCGCGCGTCTTGGTCGGCGAGATCAGCGTGCGCAGCACCGGCGCGACGCGTTCCGGATTGATCGGGAAATCGAGCGGCGAATATTCGTCGGGCGCGCCGTAGCTCTCGCCCAGCTTGAGGTCGAGCAGACGATCGGGGTCGATCGTGATCGTGTTGGTCTGCACCGTGGCCGAGGCCGCGATCGCGCCCGCGATGATCTCGGCCTGCACCAGCAGGCTCTGGGCGCGCGCATCGATCAGGCCGGCGCGGAACTGCGACAAATAGAGGATGCTGGCGACCAGCGCGAGCAGGCCGGCGATGTTCAGCGAGACGATGCGGCGGGTGAGGCTCGAGAACGACAGCGCGAACAGGAACTGGCCGGCGCGGCGCAGCCAGCTCACCGGGCGCTGCCAGGCCGAGACCTGCGGCGTCTCGTCGGCCGCGCCGTCGGTCACGTCGGAAGCCGTGGACGGCGCGGGGGTCTCGGCGCTGAGACCTGGGTCAGGATGCGTTCGATCGAGCAATGTGAGTGCTCCGATTCCGAAGTTCGCAAGGCATGTGCGGCGGCTCCAATGAGAACGTCAAATTCGCCGCACCAGCTGCCCGTCTCCGGCATCTGCGCTCGAGAGGCGCCGGAGCCCGCCGATCCTGCTCGATCCCGCTCGCGACGTCAGCGCGCAGAGTCGCGTGACGCCGCCCACGCGATGCTTCAGGTTTCCTTGAAGCGATAACCGACGCCGTAGAGGGTTTCGATCATCTCGAACTCCTCGTCGACCATCTTGAACTTCTTGCGCAGCCGCTTGATGTGGCTGTCGATGGTGCGGTCGTCGACATAGACCTGGTCGTCATAGGCGGCGTCCATCAGCGCATTGCGGCTCTTGACGACGCCCGGACGCTGCGCGAGCGCCTGAAGGATCAGAAACTCGGTGACGGTTAGCGTCACCGGCTCGTTCTTCCAGGTGCAGGTGTGACGCTCCGGGTCCATGCGCAGCAGGCCGCGCTCGAGCGCCTTGGCGTCGATTTCCTTCGGAGCTGTCGGGTCCTTCGGGCTCACGCGGCGCAGCACCGCCTTGACGCGCTCGACCAGCAGGCGCTGGGAAAACGGTTTGCGGATGAAATCGTCGGCGCCCATCTTGAGGCCGAACAATTCGTCGATCTCCTCGTCCTTGGAGGTGAGGAAGATCACCGGCATGTCGGACTTCTGCCGCAAGCGGCGAAGCGTCTCCATGCCGT
>JBARNF010000324.1:0-4907 GCA_049802835.1 Bradyrhizobium sp. | reverse complement strand
TTCCCTGGACCATCGTTCCCGTCGACCGGCGCGACGAATACATGAGCGCGCTCGAGGATGCGAGCGGCGGCCTCGACATAGTGCCCTTCACGAAATTGGTGGTTGATTGCACCAAGCACGAGCCGCCGCCTCCCAGGCGGAGCAAGCCCGGCGAGACGTTGGCCGAAGTCGACCTCAATGCGGTCGACTCGAAATCATGATGCGTCGGGCGGACGCCCGTCATAGCCTAGAGGCGGACCGCTGCGAGACGCGGGCGCGGCGCCGCGGAGGCCAGGTGTCATTTTGATATAGTGTCATTTTACCGCGTTGATTCTCGGCCGCAACGAAACGGAAGCGACGATGCCGGGGAAGCAAACCTATTTGAAGCGCAAGGTCAGCCGGCTGAAGCGAGAAATCGCCGAGATCAATGCCGCGTTCTACGAACTGAGCAAGGACGGAGACCTGCTCCAGCATGCATCAATGTTGGAGCGTCAGCGCGACGACGTGATACGGGGCGCGGTCCTGCAACTGCACACATCGATCGAAAACCTGCTCGACAAGATGATCATGTGCCATCTCGTCGGAGTGCATGCCAACAAGCTGAGCCGAACAATGGGAAGCACGCGGGGGAAAGCGCTTCGGAAGTTGATGATGAGCGCGGGGGGTCTTGGCTTCGACCAGAAACTTGATCTGGCCGTGGTACTGAAGATCGTCAGCGACTCGAGGCGGAAAAGGCTCGCAATCCTGAACACGCTCCGAAACAAATGCGGGCATCACTGGCTCTTGAAAGAGATCGTTCGCAAAGGAAAACGGCCAGGACAGTTGAAGCCGCCGCTTCTGCTGTACGAGGGACACGACCTACACAAGATCGCGACGTTTAAGGATTTCCTGGCCGAGTTTGGTCCGCTCTATGCGCGCATGTTCGTGCAATACTTGGATTACCACGACGACATTTGAGATCGGAGCGAACGCGTGGCGAAGAAGCGAAGGAAGAAATTCGAGTTCGACGTGGCGCTTTCGTTCGCTGATGAAAACCGCACGCCGGTGAAGAAGCTCGCGGCTATGTTGCGGGATGCCGGCGTCGGGGTCTTTTACGACGAATACGAGCGGGCGAAGCTGTGGGGAAAAGACTTGTATCAGCACCTCCAAGATATCTACGAGAACCGCGCGAAATACTGCGTGGTGTTCGTCTCGAAGCACTACATCAAAAAGCATTGGGCAAAGCACGAACTCAAGAACGCGCAGGCGCGCGCATTCGCCAGTCATCGCGAGTACATTCTTCCGCTGCGGATGGATAGCACGTTATTGCCCGGACTGCCGGCGACCGTGGGCTATATCGACCTGAAGAAGCACGGCCTGCAAGAGGTCGCCGTGCTGCTGCTCGAAAAGCTAGGCGTCGATCTGGGCGATCTCGGTGAGGAAGCCGCGCGTGCCCGGTGGGAGGGCGACATGGTGACATACAACGGCATCGAGGTCGCCAGCTTTTGGCCGAAAATTATCGAACGAGCGCAGGAGCATGCCTCCTACGTCATCACCCGGCCATTGAAGCGCATTCCGTACGGACAGGAAGCGCCAAGATGGACGGCAAATTTCGCTTGTGCTGATTGCGGCGTTCTTTCCGGGCAATACCACGTCCGAAGCTGCGACTTTGAACGCTGTCCGGCGTGCGGACTGCAGGCTCTCACCTGTCCTTGCAGGTTGACGTATTTGTCGAACGATGAGTATGAGGCCTTTTTAGAGGATCGCTGCATGGAGGGAGAGAACGATCTGCTCCCGTGGCAACTGCGAAAGCCGATGCGGAACCGATACGTTACAGGTGCACCGGTGCCTCCGCGTGTTGCTCGCAAGAAAAAGTGAGAGGGCAGCCGTGAACGACTTCGCCGAATACATGGAGCTGATCGTCGAGCCGACGTTCGAGGACTTCAGTAGGCACGCTGGCTCTGTCCGGCAAGCCTATTTGGCGTGTTTGGCCATCTACCACGCCGTCGATCGGGCAGCATATCCGGGCGAGCCCCGGACGCTGGCCGAGCAATGGCGGACGGAGTCCGTGGCTTTCATGCTCGTCGAAGAAGTGGCGCAACATTTCAAGCACGGGCGGCGCCGATGGGTCGAGAAAGCCAAGGCGCAGAACCCGGGCGCGCTGCTTATCACGCACCCGCTTGGGCTGGAGAGCGATCTGAAGGGACTGGAGACCCGCTCCTTGTATTTCCAGGCGCGGGATGCGGTGCTGTTTCTGCGCGAGAAGGCAAAGCTGGCCGCTCAAGCGGAGGCACCATCCTCTCCACCGTCGACTTAGGCAGCATCCCACCGCGCTGCCATGCGGCGATGACGACCATCCGCATTTCGGGCGGCAGCGGGTTAGAGTGAAATTCCCTTGCGAGGGCCTCGATCGGCTTTTTGAACATGCCGGTTTCGATTTCGGCTTTGAGCAGAGCAAGGTCGAGCATGACCAGCGCTTTCGCTGCTTCGACGCAGTCGTCTTGTCGTGGGATTGCCTTCGCCGCCAATGAGCTAGAGCAGCGCCTCGCGTGAGGCCCGGTAGTTCTCGCGGGTCTGTCGCATGCGATCTTCGATGAGCATGCGGTCGCTCTCGACAATGAGCGGCACGAGCGATGTGACGACGATTGTGCATCGTTCGTTGATCCCGATCTAACGTCCGGCGTTATCAACGCTCCGCCTCTCCTTGCCGTGAAGATGGCCGAACTCATCCGCTTCAAGACCGCGACGCTTACCGCATTCGGCCTGCAATGTAACGGCGTCTGGGGCGAAGAGATAGCCTCGCAAAAAGTTGGAGCACCTCGGGTTGAGGTTCGGGGCTCTGGCGGCGCACGCTCAAGGGCCTGTGCGTGGTCATGGTGTGCCATCTCGACACTTGACATTCGGTCTACTAGTATTCCCGTCTATCTGGGACTGGCATTTTCAAATGGCGCGAGCGCCGGCGTGGTTTCTACACCGCATGGGAAGTGGAGATGCTGCGCATATCGCTCTCTCTCATCCGCAAGGAAACGGGTTGGCTACGGCAACACACTCATCTTGCGTCTCGCGTGCGTCCAATCGAAGGACTGGTTTCGCAGAAGGATATCGAGCGCGCTCAAGCCGATTGGGACGATGCTTGCGACATCTATTTCAAGCACGCCTCATCTCGTGCCAAAGAGATTCAACGCGTTGCGCGTATTCATCGCGATCCGTTTGAGCCCATCATACCGGTGCTCGGATCGGACAGCCCCGTAGGGCAGTATCGTAAGATTACCGAAGAAATCCTTCGGATGATGCCGGACGAACGCCTCTATCGTCGATCAACAGCCGAAGCCGTGCGATCATTCTTGCTATTGCGTTTCGGGTTGCATCTTGGACTGCGCCAGAAGAATCTCCGTCAATTTATGGTCTGCAAGCGGGGCAAGCCGTCTCGATCCGAACGCCAACTTGCCGATATGAAGCGAGGAGAGCTCCGTTGGAGCGAGCGCGACAACGGCTGGGAAATGTTAGTTCCGTCCGTCGCGTTCAAGAACGCCAACTCGTCGTTCTTCGGGAGCAAGCCCTTCCGGCTGGTTCTGCCAAACCTCGGCGGTCTCTACGAACACATTGAAGGGTATATCGATCGACATCGACAGGTACTTCTCAGAGGGGCGGAAGATCCCGGTACGTTCTTCGTTAAGACGGTGAAAGCAACCAGCAGAGATGCGTCTTACGATCAGGCGACCTTCTACGAGGCTTGGCGCCTAACAATCCAGCGATACGGAATCTGCAACCCTTACACTGGTCGCGGTGCAATCGCTGGCCTTCTACCCCACGGGCCTCACAACGTCCGCGATGTGCTGGCAACGCATATTTTGAAACAGACGGGCTCTTACGAACAGGCGAGCTACGCTATTCAAGACACGCCCGACATGGTTGCACACCACTATGGCCGTTTCCTGCCGCAGGACAAGGCTGCCCTCGCAGCCCGGATCCTGAACCAGGTGTGGGAACCATTGTAGATGTTCAGCCAATGGCCATTTGAGTGCGTCAATATCGGGGTGACGGGATCGACAGGGGCCTATCGGCGAAGCTTGGCTCGGGTCTTGACCATCACATCGTCCCGCCGGCAGTAGGACTTGCTGAGTAGCATGCGGATCAACGTTCTGGGCTGGTCGTGGCCCTTCCCGCTTGCTTCCCATCAACTCTTGAACAATGCCAAACTTGGGCCTGCGATAAAGCTGCCTCGCAAACTATGCCGCCAACGCACGTGGCTGTCATCGCCGCGCTTGGCGTATCGAAGCTCCGGCCACACCCCATCAGCTTCGATGATCCGGCCCGCAATTTGGCCGTCATCGTTCGCCGTTTTCCGGTACAATCCGCCGCTCTGATGAGGGTGAAGCAATGGGCAGCTGGCACGAAGGTCTATCTAAGCGGTTGAGATAATATGGCAATTTCATTGGCATGTGCGGACTCCCTCTCCGCCGTCGGTTTTGAGCAGCTGCGGAAACCTTCAAAATAGGCTGACTCCAGCCGACAGTCGTTTGCAGTCCATCATTGGTCCGCTCTCTCCTGTATCCTCGGAAGCGATCCGCAAAACGTCAACAGTCCCTCAGTTCTGATCATCGAGGCGTGATCCCAGATGACGCTGTTTGATGCCTGCTTCGAGTTCGGCCGTGCGTTCAATCATACTGTGAACAATCGTTTCGCGGTCGAGTTTGGTTAGTCCGCGAATGCCATGTTCTCGCAACTCCTCTTCGAGGATCGCGGCCATGATGGATACGATGTTCATTCGCTCCAATCCTTCCATCGAAAGTTGAACAGCAACAAAGTTTGTACGGCGCGATTAGTTCTCTTCTGTTGGGTTCGGCTCGAAGGAATATGGTACGGATGCCACCTCGCAAACCGCTTCAATCAAGGAACGGACAGCCCGAGCATGCCAGTCGGCCTGATCAAGCGGCGCATCCCAATAT
>JBARNF010000323.1:0-21168 GCA_049802835.1 Bradyrhizobium sp. | reverse complement strand
GTGGCGCGGTTGGCCAAGAATCTGATCTTAGGGAAAGCAGAGTTGCGCCGCCGCACCGTCACGCGCGGCTCTTGGGAAACGTCGAGGCGATCATTCAGCCGCGCGCCCAACGCGGCGGCGTCTCCATCGCACGACATCATGCGCCTGAAGGCAGCGATACCCGCTGTCGCGTAACGTCGTGCGCGTCGGTCAGCGGTCCGCGCTATCGAACCGGAGGCTGGGGCCTGACCAGTCCGTCGAGACCATCACGTAGGATGTTGACGATGATCTTGATCACCTGCAGCGCTGCAATTGCGGTCGTTGTATAGGTTGGATTGATCCAGGAGCCCGAACAGTCGACCATGTTGTCCATCCCTTGTGTGCAGCCGGAAGCAAGCAGCACGGCGGTCATGCCGGCAAGGGCGAGGCTGGCGACGTTGGCGATGTTGTGGAAGAGATTGGTATTCACTGGGCTCTCCATTCGTTGTGGGCGCTGCCGAGGCTGTGCGAGCCGTAGCGCGGGCGCCAGAACTCAGAGCGGCGGTTTGCGTTCCATCCCGTCGGAAAATCTGTAAGCCATCGACCTTTGATCAATGCATTCCGGAATTGCTCAGCGGCAGGCGCGGAGCGTCGGGTCACGCATTCGGTCGAGGGGCGACTTCCGCAATCGACCGTCGTCGAAAGCGAGCTGTGCCCGATCCGATGCCGCGCAGGAGGGATCGGTCCGATGAGCAGGAAGGCGCGAGGCGCGGGTCGTGGCCGATGACGTTCCGGTCACCGGATGGTGATGGTTGCCGTGAGGAACATGCATCCGCGCACCAAGTTGGCGGGCCCGCCGCGACGGTCGCATCAGTATGAGTTGATGGCGCCGGACACTTCAGCGCTGCCCCGGACGTCACCTTGATGTGCCGGCGGGGCCGAACACTCGGGTGATGTCCGGTCATCATCGCCGTTCAGGTGGCTTCAGCAATTGTTTTCGGAGAATGCAATGAACGAATGGATGAACATGTCGGCGCTCGGGACGATGGTCCTGCAGGAGGGTGTGAAATTTCTGTATGAGCACGCCTTGATCGCCCTGAAGCGCAAATTTGCGCCCCACGCCCATGCGCCTCGCGCGCCGTCGCACCTGCCGCCAATTTTCGACGAGGTGTCCGGACCGCTTTCGTACCATGTCGACAAGATCGAGGCCATCGAAGACGCGCTGGGCAAATTGAGCCAGATGGCGTCGAAATGGGCGAGCGGCGCCGAGCCCATCAACCCCGCCGACCCCGAGTTCACAAGGATAGTCGCAGCCTTGCGTCTGGCGATGGAGCACGTCTTCCAGCAGCAGCTGACGTTCAAGGGGGAAAAGCGAACGCATGATGGTCAGTTGGGCCAATCATCGGCGTTGGGTGAGCTGCTCAATGAGATCCTCCCTCTCGGGCGATTGGGGTCTGTGCTGAGTTCGGGGGCGAGCTCTCCGCTCCTCAATATCAAGATTCTCAGTTTGTAGGCCCCGACCGTCGGGCCGAGCGAGTCATTGGCGTCGAATTGTGCGAGCCGGTCGTCCTGAACGCACATGGCGGCCGGAAGCGAGAACTGGTGTGGGAGCGGACATTCGCCCCCACTGCAGGCGATGCACGCCAGGATGAGCGGGCCTCACGAGCTCTGAGCTAACAGCGCCAAACGGTAGGAATCCAAGTTGCGCTTTTCGAAGTCAGCCTGCTCCTGATTCAGCTCGCAAAAATAATGATGAAACGCGGAGGAACTCCTCAAGGGGCACCGGATTATGTCGCCCGCGCTCGGGAACCCGGGGTGACCTGCGCGCTACGCGTGCTGCTCTTCCCTGGCAATTTTCGGATCAAGAGAACGGACATCATGACAATCAACCAGGATTGCGGAAGGAGGGCGGAGGTACGCTCCAGCCGGCTGGCGACCGCCGGCAATCAACGCGGCAGCCGCGCACAAGGCCACCAATTTGCCGGGGACGAGGGGGCCTCGAGACCCGCCGGCGCGATCGATCAAATCTCGCCTCGATCGGAGGCCGGCAATAGCGCCTGGGCGCCGGTGCCCCGGACCGACCTTTTCGAGAACCCGCAGTTGGCGTCGATGGGCGATCGCGCCTTGACCTATTTGAAGGCGGGAATTCCGGTCCATCTTCGCGGCCCCGCAGGCACCGGCAAGACGACGATGGCCATGCAGCTTGCCGCCAGGCTGGGGCGGCCGATGGTGCTGCTGACCGGAGACGACGGCCTCACGGCGTCGAATCTGGTCGGACGCGAGATCGGCACCAAGTCGCGGCAGGTGGTCGATCGCTATGTCCACTCGGTGCGCAGAGTCGAGACCGAGACCTCGTCGATGTGGAGCGACGCGGTGCTGGCACAAGCGGTCGTCGAAGGCCTGACATTCGTCTACGACGAATTCACCCGATCGCCCCCTCAGGCCAACAATCCGCTGCTGTCCGTGGTCGAGGAGCGCATCCTGATCTTCCCCGCCGGCTCTCGCAAAGAGCGCCTGGTGCACGCTCACTCGGAATTCCGCGCCATCCTGACATCCAATCCGGAGGAGTATGCCGGCGTATCACGGCCACAGGACGCGTTGCTCGATCGGCTGATCACCTTCGACCTCGACGACTACGATCGCGAAACCGAAATCGGCATCGTCAGCAACCGCACCGGCCTGCCATACGCCGAGACTGCAATGATCGTCGATCTGGTGCGCGGCATTCGCCATTGGCCCAAAGCACATCACCCGCCGTCGATGCGCAGCGCCATCATGATTGCTCGGATTGTCGCCCGCGAATCCATCGCGCCGACGGTCGATGATCCGCGGTTCGTCCGGCTGTGTCTCGACGTGCTCGCAGCAAAGGCCAAGCCGGCTCATCGCGATGACCGCGATCAGTTCGCTGCGACACTGCTGCGGCTGATGAACAATCATCGTCCGGATGGTGCAACCGACGGAGGTCGACCATGAGACCCGCTCCGCTCCGCAGCATTCGGCAACGGCCGCCGTCGGCACGGCGCGTGGTGCGCTCGCGAACCGAAGCCGCGGCCGAGCTCATCCGGCTCGAGCATGAGAGGGACCGCCTCATCCAGACATTGGCCTCCCTCGAGCCGCGGCGCGAAAACGCCCGCGAGCGACTGAAGCGAATCGATGACAGGGCGCGCCAGCTTCTCGGCTTTCTCGAGATCGCCAAGGCCGATGACACCGCCTATGGCGACGTCATCCATCCGTCCCGTTAGCCAGATCATCCGAAGGAACCAGAGTCATGAACGCTCTCAAGATATCAGCGGTTGCCCGTGAAGGCGTTGCCGCGATCACCGGGCATCAGCCGGAGCTGGTCTCGCGTTGCGAGCCGAGCGAGGGAGGCTGGCAGGTTCAGGTCGAGCTCGTCGACACCAAGGCGCGGATCACCGAGAACGACGTGATGGCCACGTATCAGCTCAATTTTGACTCGCGTGGCAGGCTCCTCAGCTACGAACGCACGCGTCGTTACCCCCGCGGCAAGAATGGGGGGACGTTCGCGGCTTGAGCGCGAGCGGAGCACGCCATGACGATTACGGTTCACCAGCCGACTGGAGGCGACCGCCTCGCCGACATCCTCGAACGGGTGCTCGACAAGGGAATCGTGGTGGCCGGCGACGTCACGATCTCGCTCGTTGGAATCGAGCTCCTCAACATCAAGATCCGGCTCATCGTTGCGACGGTCGATCGCGCGATAGAGCTTGGCATCAACTGGTGGGAGGCAGATCCGATGCTCACGACCCGCACGTCCGAGCTTTCGACGGAGAACGACGAGTTGAAGAAACGTCTGGCGGAGCTCGAGGGACGGATCGCGCGCAACCATCGGCCACGCAAGCGCAGGGCACGACGCATCGGCACCAAATCGGGAGCCTCACATGAACGATGAAGAGCGGGATGGACCAGGGCCGATCGGCCTCAATGCCTTGAACGAGATGGGCCGGCGCCTGCTGGATGTCCTCGGTTCGGTCGAACGCAGGTTCACGCAGGACCAGTCCTCACGAACAGCAGACTTTACGATCAAGACGCCGCGCGGTCGCGTCGCCGGCACCGTCGGTTTCAGCATCCGACACGGCCTGGTCTCGCAGCAGCCCGACGAGCCGCTTCCGCCCCGACGTGATCCGCCCGTTCCTCAGCCCAAGATCGACGGTCCCGAGGGGCAACTGATCGACGTGTTCGACGAGCCCACTGAAGTTCTGGTCACCGTCGCTCCGTGCGCCGCCGGCCCGCACGAACTCGTGGTCCGTGTCGAGGGAGCCGAGTTGCACATCGAAGCGACCGGCGGAAGACGGTTTCGCAAACGCATACGCCTGCCGCGCGATCTCGGCGATGCCGTGCCGGTCGTCAGCCTCTCGAACGGCATTCTCGGGATCCGCATTCCAAAGCCTGCCTCGATCGCCTGAACTCAAGCAAGGAGCCATCTCATGTCAAATCAATCGATCTACGTGTACGGCCTGATCCGCGCGGAAGACCATCGTCCCCTCGCTGTTCGCGCAGTCGGCGACCCGGACCAATCGGTGACGATCGTCAGTAGCGGCAATGTCGCGGCGCTGGTCAGCGCGATCGACCTGCCGGAAATCATGCCCACGCGACGCCACATGCTCGCACACACCCAGGTGTTGGAAGCCGCCATGGCGAACGGGCCGGTGCTACCGATGCGCTTCGGGATCATCGTGCCAAGCCCCGCGACGCTGTTGCGGATGATCGGCTCGCGTAAGCAGGAGCTGCGAGATCGGCTCGACCAGATCGATGGCCGCATCGAAGTGGGGCTCAAGGCGAGTTGGGATGAGCAGGTCATGTGGCGCCAACTCGCGGCCGAGCATGCGGACCTTGCCGTCAGCGGCCGTGCAATGGCGAGCCGTGGCGAGCAGCAGACCTACTACGATCGGATCGAGCTCGGCCGCGCCATCGGCGCGGCGCTCGATGAAAAGCGCGCGGCGGCACGCCGCCAATTGCTGCAGACGGTGACGCCCTTTGCGGTTCAGGTGAAGGAGCTGACGCCGATTGATGACGCGATGTTTGCCCACTTAGCGCTCCTGGTCGAGAAGACATCGGAGCCGGCGTTGTATCAAACCATCGAGGCGCTCGAGCGATCGAAAGAGTCCGGGCTGAAGTTCAGATATGTGGCGCCGATCCCGCCCTACAATTTCGTCGCCGTGACGCTCGACTGGGACCAGCAAGAGAATGCGGCTTCGTCGGTGAATGGCTGACCGAGCTCTCGCGTAGCAAGCAGCTCGCCACAGATTCGGAAGACGGGAGATCACGATGCTTTTCCAGATCCTCACCTCGCCGGTGAGCGGGCCGTTCAGAATGGTGACGTGGATCGGCGGCGCGATTCGAGACGCGGTCGATAGCAAGATGAATGATCCGACCGAGATCAAGCGGGCTCTGGCTGCGCTGGAGCAGCAGCTCGAGGCCGGCAGCATTTCCGAGCAGGACTACGAACGCCTGGAAATGGAGCTGATCGAACGGCTGCAGTCCTCGGTGCAGCACAACAGCAGAAGCGGCGGCTGAGATGGATGCGCCATCAACCATCCAGCGGACTGTGGCCGAGGCCCGCGCGGGAGATGCCGGACGCGGCATTGTCCGTCTCGATCCGGGCGATCTGGCGATGCTCGGGCTGAGCATCGGCGACGTGGTGGAGATCCGCGGCCGTCATAGCGCGTACGGCCGCGCGCTCCCCACCCATCCGGACCAGCGGGGTCTTGGCCGGGTTCTGATCGACGGAACGGGACGCACCAACGCGGGGACCGGGCTTGGGGATCTGGTTTCGCTCGCCGCGGCACACACCCGCCCGGCCGATGAGGTCACCATTGCGTTTGACGGCTTCCGACCGCCGCGCCCGGGGCTGTTCGCCCGTCGCGTGTCGGATGCCTTCCGCGACATGACGGTGGCGGCCGGTCATATCGTCCGGCTGCGCTTGATCGGAGGCCGCGATCTCAGCGGCCGGGTCTGCGCGACCAGCCCGGACGGCGCTGTCGTCATCAGCCGCGACACGCGCATTACGTTTGCGGCCGCCTCCGGTGAGGCGCCTCCGCGCACCATCTGCTACGAAGATCTCGGCGGATTGTCGCGCGAGCTCGCGCGGGTGCGCGAGATGATCGAGCTGCCGATCCGCCGGCCGGATCTGTTCGCCCGGTTGGGCATCGAGGCGCCCAAGGGCGTTCTGCTGTCCGGGCCGCCAGGGACCGGCAAGACGCTGCTGGCGCGGGCGGTCGCCCAGGAGTGCGAAGCTGCCTTCTTCCAGATCGACGGCCCCGAGATCGTCTCCAAGCACTACGGGGAATCCGAAGCGAAGCTGCGCAGCATCTTTCAGAAGGCTCAGGCGAGAGCGCCCGCGATCATCTTCATCGACGAGATTGATGCCATCGCTCCGAAGCGCGCCCGGCTTGGCGGCGACCGCCAGCTCGAAGGGCGTCTCGTGGCGCAGCTGCTCACGCTGCTCGACGGCGTCTCCTCCCGTGGCCTGGTCATCGTCATGGCGGCAACCAATCTGCCTGATAATCTCGACCCGGCGCTGCGCCGTCCCGGCAGGTTCGACCGCGAGATCGCGATCGGCGTCCCCGACCGCGGCGGGCGCTCGGAGATCCTGGCGATCCATACCCGTGGTGTTCCACTCGCGCCGGACGTCGACCTCGAGCAGATTGCCGGTGCGACCCATGGCTTCGTCGGCGCTGATCTTGCGGCGCTGGTGCGTGAGGCCGGGATGGCTGCGCTGCGGCGCGCCGCTGCGTTCGAGTTGAACGCGCTCGACAACATCTCGCTCGAGGATCTCTGCATCGGCCGGGCTGATCTTGAGACCGCGCTGTCCGAGGTTCGCCCCTCCGCAATCCGTGAAGTGTACACGGACGTGCCGCAGGTCCGCTGGAGCGAAATTGGCGGAATGGCTGAGATCAAGCAGGAGCTGATCGAAGCCGTGATCTGGCCGATCACCAAATCGTCGCTGTTCGCGGATCTCGGCGTCAGGCCCGCCAAGGGCGTGCTTCTCACCGGCCCCCCCGGGACCGGCAAGACGCTGTTGGCGCGCGCGCTCGCCAGCGAGGCGCAGGTCAATTTCATCGCGGTGCGAGGCCCCGAACTGCTCGACCGCTTCGTCGGAGAGAGCGAACGGGCCGTACGCGACGTCTTCGTGAAGGCGCGAGCGACCTCGCCGACCATCATCTTTTTCGATGAGATCGATTCGCTTGCCCCGGTGCGCGGGCTGAGCGGGGCGGTGAGCGATCGGGTGGTGGCGCAACTCCTCACCGAGATCGATGGCATCGAGGAGCTGAAGGGGGTGTTCCTGCTGGCGGCAACCAACCGGATCGATCAGGTCGATCCGGCGCTGCTCAGGCCCGGCCGCTTCGATCGCGTCTTCGAGGTGTCGTTGCCTGATGGCGCGACGCGCGCGGAAATCCTCGCCGTGCAGTTGGCCAAGCTTCCGCTCGGCGGGGATGTCGATCTCAGCGGCATCGCTGCCAGCACCGAGGGATTCGTCGGCGCCGAACTCGCCGCGATCTGTCAGGAAGCCGGTCGAATTGCATTGAGGCGCGCGGTGGCGCGGAGCAGTGATGCTCCCATCCTGATCGAACAGGCGGATCTGCTGGCGGCATCCGACCGGGTCGGACGCGGACGAAGCATCCGCTCATCGCAACACGCAACGCGAAGGAGACGGTTCTGGTGACGATCAATCTCGTTGGCATCACCACGCCCAGCGTTGCGAGCGCCATCGAAGCCGGCGGCAGGCTTGCCGACGTCGAGACGCGAACCGTGCAGGCGGACGGACTCGCGGCGCTGCTGGTCAGGTCGAAGGCGTCTTCCTGGCGCGTCCTGCGACGCTCCCGCGCTGCGCTCCGCTCGATGCTGAGTGCCCAGCGTATCCTGGAGGCCGCAGCCATGTACGGGCCGCTCCTGCCCGCACGCCCGGGCACGCTGATCAGGAATGACGCAGAAGCCTACATGCTGCTCAGCAGCCAGCGCCAATACCTTGCGGAGGGTCTTCGCCGTCACGGCAAGTCCCGACAATTCCAGATCACCATCACCTGGGATCCGGCCGCCGCGCTGGCGGCGCGTCGCGATCACGCGGATGTCGTTGCCGCCGCCGCCGTTGGCGCCAACGGAGCGGCCGGCGGCGCGGCCTTGATGATCCATCGATTCATGTCGGATCAACGGGCGACTTTCGAGATTGAGGCCACGCGCGCACTTGCCGCGGCTTCCGAGGACATGATCGCTTTGCCGGTCGACGAGCCGGACATGTTGACCAATGCGGTCGTCCTGATCGCGCCCGGAGCTGAGCCGGAGCTGGAGCGAACGCTCGAAGCGCTCGACCGGAGCTTGCGCGGCAGGAATCTCATCCGGCTGATCGGCCCGCTTCCCCCGGTCTCGTTCGCGGCGGTCTCGATCGAACGTCCGAGCCGCGATCGGATTTCTGCGGCCCGGCGCCTGCTCGGTGTCGGTGACGCCAGCAAGACATGCGATCTGCGCCGGGCCTATCTCGACGTCGCGCGCGCGCACCATCCGGACACGGGCGCGGATGCGGCCGGCGCGCCGATCGTCGGAGCCGCGGCGGAGGCGTTTCGGCTGCTCGTCCGCGTAGCCGAGGCCCGCTCGTTAGGCGGACATGACGATGTGCTTCTGGTGGACATTCTTCGGCAGGACCAGCAGCGGAGCCTCGCGACATGAGCAAAGGAAAATTCGGCATCGGCCTCGTGCATGGCGTCGTCACGACGCAATCCGGCGCGCTGCTCCCCCAGATCGTCGATGCCTTCGATACCGCCGAGCTCATCGATGCAAGCGCCGACCAGCATGCGCTGCTGATCTCGGATGTTCCGCAATACTTGCGCGGTCATATCGAGGCGAACACGCTGTTCTCGGACCCTGCGCGCGTCTCCGCCCTCGCATTGGCGCATCACCGGATTCTGCAGGCCGCGGCCGTGGTCACGGACGTCGTTCCGATCCGCCTGGGAACGTTGGTCAGAGGACCGCGCGGCGCGCGCGATCTCTTGAGCCGCGAGGCGGCGCGCTTCGCCGGTCATCTCGCCACGATCCGCGATGCGGTCGAGTTCTCGGTGCGGATCCTCCCGAACCAGCAGCCGGCACGTCAAGTTGCGCGAGCGCTTCCCAGCAGCGGCAGGGAGTACCTGCGCGCCCGCAAAGATGAGCGAGCGTGCCGGCGGCCTTCCGTCGTCGATATCACGCTGCAAGAACTTGCGTCGCGAGCCGTTGCGATACGGGAGCGGCAGTCAGGATCTTCAGTTGCGGGCCGAAAACCGGCGCTCGCTGAGGCCGCCTTCCTGGTTCGTCGCCGCAACCTCGCGGCGTTCGACGACTGCGCCGGGCGGATCGAGCGGCAGATCGCCGAGGACGGCCTGGCGCTCGACATATTCGGACCGCTGCCCGCCTACAGCTTCGTGGACGGCGCGCAGGAGACCTTGGGATGACGTACCGACATGATCTCGACTATCTTGAGCCGACCGCCTCGAGCGAGGGTTCGCTGCTCGACCTGCTCGATCAGTTGCTCGATCGCGGAGTCATGCTGTGGGGCGAATTGCGTATCTCGGTGGCTGACGTCGAACTCATCGAGGTCGGCCTCAAGCTCATGCTGGCTTCGGCGCGCACCGCGGACCGCTGGCGGCGGACAACGGCGCAGCGTGCCTCGCTCGTCTCGGAACACGGCCGATGAGCGGACAACATCTCATAGGTCTCATCGCTGCCGATGACGTGCCCGCCGATCTCGGTAATGCGGTGATCCCCTGCGGCACGATTGCCGCCGCGATCCGATCCGCGGCCCCCCCAGCCTTTGCGAGCCGCGAGAGCCTCGACCATCACGCCGCCGTGGTCGCCTGGTGCCGGCGTGCCGCCTTCCTGCCGTCGCGGGCCGGCATCCCGATCTCGCCGGAGCTCCTGCAATCCATTGCCCGATCCGCATGGTTCTATCGTTCGGCAATCGAGCATGTCGAGGGGCGCGTGGAGATCTCGGTCGAGATCGACCGCCGCGATAGTCCGGATTGCGGGCGTACCGACAGCAGCGGCCGGGGCTATCTTCGCGCGGCGGCGGTCGATCTCAGGGCGTGCGAGGTCGGCATTGCGACAGCCGCAAGTTTGCTGGCGATGTACGCCAGGCGGGCCGACGCCGACTTGATCGCCCGCACCGCGCCGCTTCCGGCCGCAAGGCTGCGCGCGTCCGTGCTGGTCCGGAGAGCTGTCGCGCCTCGCCTCGCGCAACAACTCGACAGCATGCTGAACGCGATCAGCGCACGCCTGGTGTGCCGTGTGACCGGTCCCTGGCCGCCTTACAGCTTTTCGAAGATCCCGGAGTCGTCATGACCGCGAACAGGCAATGCGAGGCGCCCAGCTTCCGCCTCCAGCTCGGCGACCTGGATTCGGCGCTGGCGGCCGTGTTCACCGATGCAGCACCGAACGGATCCATCAACCTCGATCCGGACAGGATCGAGCATGATCTCGCCCGGCTCGTGCTCACGTTGATCGAATTCCTGCGCCGGCTGCTTGAGCTGCAGGCGATCCGGCGCATGGAGGCGAACGAGCTTTCCGAGGACGAGGAGGAGCGCGTCGGCCTCTCCCTGATGCGGGCCGCCGCGCAGGTGAGCAGACTTGCGCGCGATCTAGGTGTGGATCCGCGCGAGCTGAACCTGCAACTCGGACCGCTTGGACGGCTCATGTGAGCTGGTTTTAAGCAGGTCGCCGTTGTCCGCGCCGCCAACGCGCGAAATTGGCGGTCGATTTTAGACGCGCCGAATTTTGGCGGCGAGCCGTACGGGATAGGCAAGCACGCCGAGCTCGTGCGGGCGTCGCGACGTTGATCTCGCGCCACGTACGAACGCTGTCCTTCCGTATCGCCAATACGCTGGACCGAGCGTGCTGGATGGTCGTGGCCAGTCTTTGGAATCATCTCAGGAGCACAGTCGCTCGTCCGCAGAGTGCGCGATCCCAGAATGCGCGATCGTGGTGCCGAATGTTTGGCATCTCCGATGTGAGTTGCGAGCGTGCCTACGCTGCTAAAGTCTACATAAAAAACTTGGACCGCGAGGAACTCATTTCTAATTACTAAGTTTGAGAGCGCGATAAAAATACTACTCACAACCTCAAAGAGAACATGTGAGTTGATAGTCGACCGCGCCATTTTTCCAGAACGCCTACTTTCCGGGGCACGTGCGTCGTCACTCTCAAACATCGGGAAACAGAACATGGCCATCGAAAAAGCAACCGCGTCTTCAAGTCTTGCCGAAGTGATCGACCGAATTCTCGACAAGGGCGTCGTCATCGATGCCTTCGTGCGGGTGTCCCTCGTCGGCATCGAACTGCTTTCGATCGAGCTTCGCGCTGTCGTGGCGTCGGTCGAAACCTGGCTCAAATACGCTGAAGCGATCGGTCTCGTCGCCCAGCCAATGCCAGCCTGAGTAGCCGATCACGGCCTTCGGCCGGGCGGGTCGCACGACAACATCGTGTGCGAACCGATCCGGCCGGAGGCTCCAAACAGCAACGCAGAGTTCGCAACATCTCACCGAGCCAGCTTCCTCATGACCAATCCTCACCAATCGCCCGGGTCCTCGCCACCAAAGGATTCACCTCAATGACTACATCTGAGCTACGTCGGCAGATGGCTGCCGAGATCGTCGACTTCGAAGCCCGTCGCGACGCCGCGGGCCACCTGATGGTCTATCATCCGCCAACGGGAGACGGCGGCGGAGTCTACGAAGTCGCCGGCATCAATGCGCGCTACAACAGGTCGACCGCAAAGATGCTGCTCGGCCTGATCGGCAGACAGAGGTTCGACGAGGCGGAGCGCCTCGCGATCGATTTCGTTGCGCGAAACACCGACTGCGCAGCGTCATGGACCGACGTGCCGGCGGTCGAATTCTACCTGCGCGACTGTGTGTTCAACCGGGGAGCAAGGGGGGCCGCGCTCATCCTGCAGCGTGCGCTCGGCGTGGTGGCTGATGGCAAGGTCGGACCTGCGACGCGGGCTGCCGCGTCGGCGACCGATCCGCTGGACTTGTTGACGCGCTTGCGGAAGGCGCGCGAACAATACGAGCGTGACGTCGCACATCGGGACGAGCGCAGCAAGTTCTGGGCGGGATTGCTGTCCCGCTGGGACAAGGCGATCACGCTCGCAAAGCGATTCTCCGTGATCCCAGCGCCCACCCCGGAGCTCGGCCCCACGACGCCCCCGATCGTCGCAATCGATTCCAAATCACTGATGCCACCTGACACACCCGTCGAGCCGACCGTCCAGCCGACGACGCTCGCCAAGGGCGGCAGCTTTCCCCCGCCGCCGGCCTTTCCTCCCCTCGTCACCAACCGGCAACGGGAGGCCTTGTTCGGCCGTTATGACTATGTGCGCGCACCGCGGCCTGGAAATCCCGAGGCCATCCGCATTCTCGGCAACTGGGAGCGCGACAACATCGTCGATGTCCCGATTCCGCAGCTGCCGCGGGCGCTGGGTCCGAAGGTGCCAAGCTCAATCCGCTTCCACCGCCTCGCGGCCAGCCAGCTGCAGTCCTTGTGGGAGGAATGGGAGTCCGCCGGTCTTCTCGACCGCATTCTGTCCTTCGATGGAGGATTCGTGGCTCGCTTTGTCCGCGGGAGCCGCAGCGTCCTCAGCAACCATGCTTTCGGCAGCGCCTTCGACATCAACGAGTCCTTCAATCCGTTCGGACAACGGCCGGCCTCGAACGGCCGCAGGGGATCGGTACGCGACCTGGTGCCGATCGCGAACCGTCATGGCTTCTACTGGGGCGGACATTATCAGAGCCGGAAAGACGGCATGCATTTCGAGATCGCGGTCTTGCAGCGAAAAGTCGTACCGCAGATCTCACTGGGACCCGCCGTCGCCGGCTCGACCGCGGACGGCAGGGCGACGCACGACGTCGCCGCGGCTGGCACCGAGACGCCGCCATTGAACGCAGCGACCCTGCCGCCGGCGGCGCAGTTGTGAATCGCTCGTCCGTGCTGAGCCTCTGAACCAGATCCCAGGGGCTCCGCCGCGCGCCATGCGAAGTAGGGCGCTATTTCGTGCACTGTCCGTGCGTGAGCCGCACGGCGAAGGCCGGCGTAGTCTGGCGTATCGCCGAGTCCGGATTGCATCGCTTCGCGCGCAACGACGGCCGAAAGGCCGCGGGCGATTCCAGGCGCCAATGGCGATCGCGTCGGGCCCCGGTCAGGCCGGCCCCCGAGACGGCGAGGGCGGCCTTCGTTAGCATCGTAGGGCAGGCGGCGGAATGTCGCGCGCCATTGTCCGAGCCGGCCCCCCGATCACGGACATCGGGCGTCCCGGTCTCCACCCGAGAAGTGGTGGGGCTGGAGACCGGCACTCCGTGAGGCGTGTTTCAAGGCCTTGGCTGTCAGAACGCCACCTTCACACCGCCGCTGACGCCATAATCGTTGCCATCCGTCCGCGCAAACGTGCTCACCACATTGATCGTCGCGCTGACCTTGTCGGTGATGGCGGCAGCGATGCCGGCGGCGACCTTGCCGTAGGTCCGGCTGCGGCTGTCGATCGGGGTTAGAACCGGCAGCAGCGGAGTCGTCACCTGCGTGGTGATCAGCGTGCGGCCCGAGCCGAGGAAGTCGTGCTCGGCGGTGAGGTTCAGGAACGGGCTGTACAGCCCGTTTCCGATCGCGAACGGAGTGCGGAGCTGCACGCCAGCGCTGCCGGTGAGATTGTCCAAGGTCTGCCGGTTGACCACGTTCGTCAGCAGGATATCGCCGGTTTCGGTGTATCCTGCGATGCGCGCGTTGATGTACGAAAGTCCGGCGATCGGCCCGACCCGCAGCGGGCCCGCATCGAACAGGTAACCGGCCTTGCCCGCCAAGGTGAAGGTATCGGCATTGGTCGCGCCGCGGATGACGTCAATGATGCCCTGGCGATCGGTTGCGATGTTCTGGCGGCCATAGGCAGCAAGACCGTCGGCAAACCAGTTGGCCGCGGTGTAGGACGCATAGCCGCCGAACTGGAAGGCATCGATCTTGTAGTGGGCGCTCTGGACCGCCAGGTTCACGTTCGGCTGCGCATAGCCGAACACGCCGCCGACGCGGAGGTTCGGACTGACCCTGTACTCGACCCCGATGCTCCCGCCCGGCGACTTGTAGTCGTAGCTCGACAGGAAGGCTTGCGAGTCGCGGTTGCCGCCGGCATAGCCGGCCTCTCCGAACACCGACCAGGGGCTTGCGGCGGCCACCGGCGCCAGGCGCGCCTTGGTCGGCATCGATGCAGCCAGCGCGTTCATGGCGTTGCCCATTCCGAACGGCGCGAACGAGCGGTAGCCATCCAGCCGGCCGAACACCGCGTTCTCGAAGCTGGCTGCGCTCGACACGACCACGTCGCCCTGTGGTGCCACGGTGAGCGGAGCGTCGATCTGGTTCGACATGTAGCGTGCGATGAGGGCGAAGCCGGCGCTGGTCGGATGGATGTTGTCCCAATAGAAATAGCTGTTCTGGACCGCGCTGGACGCGCCGAGACAGCCGGGAACGCCGAGCGAGAATTGACAGCCCGAGGCGCTGGCAAAGCCATACTGACCGGGATTGGCCGCGATCCGCGCCTGAAGCGTTTCGAAATCGAACAGGAAGATGCGGGTCCCCGCGTTTGCAGCCGGTGCCAGCAGTTGCTGGACCTGCTGAAAGTAGGTCTTCGCCCACTCCTCGCGCTGCGCAAACGTCAGCGCCGGGTCGCCGAACGGCGCCGGGAAATAGAACGGACTGCCGGGGCTGACCCAGGCGATGTTATGCGCGCCCAGCGCAATCAGTTGCTGAACGCCGCCCGTGGCGTTGTTCGCCGAGGCGACCGCAAGATTGTGAATCTCCGAAAGCGTATTGGTGCTGTTGAACTGTGCCTGGTCATTGCCGCCGATCGACAGGGCGATCAGATCGAGCGCACCAAACCGCCGCCCGCTTGCAGCGACGGTGGCGATTTCCTGCGCGAAGCCGGGAATGCCGGGAATGACGTTGGTGCTGCCGGTCTGCGCGCCGCCGAACGCATAATTGGTCAGTGGCGGCAGCCGGTAGATCGACTGCAGCGAGTCGACGAAATTGGTGCCGTTGCTGAAATGACAGGTGGGATTGGTCGGCGGTCCGGCGGGACAGGGAAAGCCGAGCAAGCGGAACGTGCCGCCCGGAGCGGAGCCGGTATCGGCATAGCTGTCGCCGAATCCGGAGATGCTGGTGAATGGCGTGGTTTGGGCCAGCAGCGGCGCCGGATTCGCCAGACCGGCGATAGCTGCCGCCGCGACAAACAGCGCACGGTGCCCCCCGCCGGGCCATATCGGCAGCCGATCCGAAATAAACCTGTGCAGACGAGACTCTTTGCCCATGGTGCCCTCCCCAAGAAACCCTTGCGCTTGCGCGCTTTTTGTTGGCGACATTGTTCTTGATGAGAACTGTTCTTGTCAAGAACGATTCCACAAGTGAATTGCACTGCTGCAGCGCGCGCGCGATGAAGAGGGCTGGACCGAGGATCGAGAGAAGGACCGTGCCGGATCAAACGCGTGCACCACGTTCGGTTTCGTCTGCCAGGCAGGCCCGAGCCGCAAAAAAGGCGGAGCGATCGCTGCCGTTGCCGACCGGGGACAATCACCCCGTCAGCCTGAAGCGGCTCACGAGCCTTGCCGGCTATCTGATCCGGCAAGCGCAGCTGTGGACGTTTCAGGACTTCAACGAGACTCTGGCGCCGCTCGAGATCCGCCCGGTGCAGTATTCGGTCCTGACGGTGATCAGGGAGAATCCCGGACTTTCGCAGATGGCGCTGTCACAGGTGCTCGGGATCGTCCGATCCGGGGTGGTGCCGCTGCTGGACAACCTCGAGTCCCGAGGCCTGCTGAAGCGAACGGCCCACGCATCGGATCGCCGTTCCTACGCCCTTTGCCTGACCGCCGAGGGCGACGCCTTCCTCGATCGCGCCGACGCGCTGGTGCAAGAGCACGAGAGCCGCCTGATCCAGAAGGTCGGCCCGTGCGGCCATAAGCAATTGATCGAAATTCTCAAGGTGTTTGGGATGCGCGATTGAAGAGGCGGCCGCAGTGCGGCGACTCGAACGGCCGAGACGCGCGCATGGCCGTCGCCGATCCCGTCGGCCAATGCGTGCCGTCGTCATGCTGGATTGCTTTGGCGCGTGGCTCGCCACGCTATGACGGCCGAGCGGTCGTGAACTATTCGACCCAGCCCGTCGCGATGGCGTTGGCCCAGTCGGGCCGACCGTAGCGGCGTGCAAGGGCGGCCATCGGCACGGCATCATACGGCACGTAGCGAAACGTCATCGACCAGCGTTCGCATCGGTGCTCTGCGATCACGTAGCAGGCATCCGGTGTGCCGGTCTCCACTTGATAACAGGTCGGTGTGGAGATCCGGTAGCCGGGCAGGCCGACACTGCCGGGATTGACGATGAGCCGGCCGTCGCTGAGCCTGACGATGCGGGGAATGTGGCTGTGCCCGCAGAGAATCAACGCGGCATCGAGGCCAGTGGCCCGTGCCTCGATGCGGGCGAGAGGGCTCGGTCGGGGCGTGCCGTCCGCCATGATCTCCTCGAGCCAGAACACCGCATCATCATCCGGTGCTGCGTGACACAGGAAGACCTCGTCGCGATAGACCAGCGTCGTCGGTTGGGCCGCCAGCCAGTCGACGTGCTCTTGCCGGAGCGCACGCACGTCGTTGCGCGACAGATCCCCCGCGCGATGGAGCTCGATCATGTGCCGGTCCTGATCGCCCCTGATCGACGGGAAGCCGCGCGCCATCAGCATGTCGGCGGTGCGGGCCGGTTCGAGCGGGCCGCTGAGATGATCGCCGAGATTGACGACCTCCTCGATACCGAGCGCGGCGATGTCGGCCAGGACAGCCGCCAGCGCGTGGGAATTTCCGTGAATGTCGGCAATGGCCGCAAACCGCATGGGAGCCTCCGTTTTATGAACGGCCGGCAGGGATTCCCCATTCGGGACACCGTTCGCTTTAGCTGCATTTTGAGACGCGCCCGCAAGCTGATGGTCAAATCGGCGCTTAGTGGAGTCAGTAGCATGAAGGGGGCGAGGGCAACAGGATCCGCGTGCATCCGGATCCCGGTCGTTGAGCACGCGCCCGCGAGACTGCAACTCGCGATGGTCGAGATCCTACTCCGGCTTGTCCTTGCAGAGCGACCTCGGAACGTTCCCCCTGGCTTGCGGCTCCAATGAGGAGTGATGCTGCACGATCTCGTTCCGGTGAAAGATGTAGGTATATCGCGCGCGCAGCACCGCGTTGTCCTGCGTCGTGAAAGTATACAACCCGCTGGCAAAGGCGAAATTGCAATCGCCGCCGATGAGCGCTTTTTCGGTATCGATCGCGGCCTTCGGGCGGTCTTGAAGGAAAACAAAGAAGTAGGACGTAAGCTGTTCCCTGGTCGTCAAGGGTCCGTTGGCGCAAGTCGGCAGCAGGACGGCGCGGTCGGCGTAGGTCGCGAGGACAGGGCCGGGCTTGGTCGCAGTCGATTCATTCAGCGCAGTCTCCCAATTCTTCAAGAGAGCCTTGACCCTCTCAGGGGTGACCACACAATGACGCCTTGATGTCCTCGACCAGCCCTCTGACGGCAGGGCGAGAAGGATCACGACGGTGGCGTATCCGAGCAGGGACATCCAATTTCGCTTCAAGGCATTCCTCCTTGGTCGACGCAGTCGTTGTGGGCAGGCGGCATCTCGGATCTGAAGCGGAGGACGCGGCTATGGACAGTGCGCAATTGCGCGTCCCGCCGGCAGCCGACATGCCTCGTCATTCGAACTCGTCGTTGGGTACGCGCCGGCAAAGGGGGGGGCTGCTTTGCCTCAGGACTCAAAATCTGCAATTCTATGTATTGTCCAGGTCGCGCCAATTCGAAACGCGCCCGCAGGCTGATCGTCAAACTGGTAAGTGATGTTTGTTTGTAGCATGCAGCAGTCGGACAACGCAATCCAAAAACGAGTATGTATCTTATACGGCAATTTTAGGTAGAGTTGTCATGATGCGCGCATTTGTCCGAAGCGACCCTTGTTCAGGCATCGTGCCCAATTGGACTGTCGTTGACAGTGCACTGAACTACGCTCTCCGCGGTGCAGCCGACCCGCCTCGTTCGCCCGAACGCGCTCGCTGGGCCGTCTCCGATCAGGGTGAAGCTTCGCCTCAGGCTCACATTTCGGACGAGCATCATGGCCTGGTGCGAAAATCTGACGTGTCGATCGAAGATGGCGGCCGCGACGGACGCTGAATTCTCCTATTTACGATTTACAGAATTACGGTGCATTAAATTTTGCCGATGCCCGTGCAACCTTCCTGCTTCGTTCATTGACCTCCCGGTCACTCGGCGCGAGTCGGAGAGGCGCAGGATCGATGCCTTGGCGGCGTGCTGGAAGGTGACGACCACTTTGATTTTGGCGGGTTGCGCTCATCAGGGCGATACTCACGGGTGAAGTGCTGACATCGGCCGTTGGGGCTACTCGGCATCGTCAGCTCGATGAGGGTCTGGCGGCTTTGATCTACGGACCCCATTGTACAGTCGGGAGCTGTGACTATAGGTTTGTGGCGGGAAAGAGCAGGGTTTTCTGGCATGGCTGCGGAAGGAGTGAGCGACTTCCTGGCGGGAGGTGGCGAGATGGGCGCCCTGACGCGCGCATTCGACTGGTCAAGAACCTCGCTCGGTCCTCCGGACACATGGCCGCAAAGTCTGCGGGTGACGGTTCGGCTCGTGCTCACCTCGCGCCATCCGATGTTCGTGTGGTGGGGACCGGAGCTGATCCAGTTCTATAACGACGCCTACCGTGAGACGATGGGGCCCGAGCGGCATCCGAGCGCTCTGGGCGCTCGGGGCCACGAGTGCTGGGCAGAGATATGGGACATCATCGGCCCCCAGATCGCCTACGTCATGGCCGGTCACGGTGCGACCTGGAACGAGGACCAACTGGTCCCGGTGACGCGCCATGGCCGTCGCGAGGATGTCTGGTGGACTTACAGCTTTGGTCCGATTGATCTCGACGGCAAAGTGGGCGGCGTGCTCGTCGTCTGCCGGGATGTCACCTCCGAGCACGTGGCCAGGAGTTCGTTGAACCTCATCAATGAGGAGCTCACACACCGCGTCAAGAACACGCTTGCGATCCTTGGCGCCGTGGCCACTCAGACGTTCAGAGACCCTTCGAGCAGAGCCGATCTCGAAAAGTACCAGGGACGACTTGCGGCGTTCGGACGCGCCCACGATCTGCTTACGGCCGCGAACTGGGCTACGGCGCCCCTCAAGGACGTGATCGACGCTGCCCTGATTCCCTACCGGACGGGCGAAGGCCAGTTCACGGTTTCGGGTTCTCCACTCGTGGTCAAATCCCGGCAGGCCCTCGCTCTGTCCTTGGCCATCCATGAGCTCGCGACCAACGCCTTGAAGTATGGCGCTCTGACCTCGGCAAACGGCCGTGTGTCCATCACGTGGACGTCCGACGATCAGGAGGACGAGCCAAGGTTCATTTTCGTCTGGCAGGAGTCCGGTGGCCCGGCTGCGTCGAAGCCGGCCAGTGTCGGCTTTGGGTCGCGCCTCATTTCGCGTGTGCTGCAAGACGATTTCGGCGGCACCGTTGCGGTGTCTTACGATCCGACCGGCCTCGTTTGCCGCCTGACGGCTCCGCTCGACAATCTGAGGCCATCCGCAGAATAGTGGCGAAGCTCTTTTCAAGCCGTGCGGTCCAGCACTGTCACCGTCACTCGATGTCACCGTAACGCGGAGAACAGCCGGATGCGGCCAAGGATCGCGTCGTCGGGCGGTGCCTACTGAACCGCGCGCACGATGTCGATCACCGTCCCGATGCCGACCAGCTTGGCGCCTTCCTGGATGCGCCACTCGCGGCCAGGATGGATCTGCCTGTCGAGGCCTGACCAGTTCAGGAACCTGACGGTTGGTTCGATGCTATCGCCCGGATGCAGCGCGACGCCCTGTGGCAGATCGATGACCCCCACGGTCATCTGTCGGTTGTTAGGTCCGAAGAAATTATGGTTCGGACGATAGCCGCCATAGACGGTCCGGGTCCGGCCGTTCTCTACGGTGGGGAGCAGCCTGACAGTGGCTCGCACATGGACGACATCGTTGGGCATCCGCTACAGTCCTGAAACCATCGTAGTCTTTTCGAGTGAGGGGACAAGCCGATGCGGCATGACCTGGGAAGCGGTCAAACGCTGGTCGAGAATCTGATCAAGGTCCGCTTCGAACTCGATGCTTCGGACTGGCATGGGCATGGCAGCGAAACGCTTTGGGCCGAGCCGGTGGTCTCACTTCCTGGCCAAACTGCATGTCTTGAGTCGGGGTCCAACTCGTTTCGTCGGGTTCCGCAAAAATGGGGTAAAAGGGGTGATGCTGCCAGCGAATCCGTCGATCTTATCCGTTCTTATGCTGCTTCTGGAATTGACGGTTTCGGTAGGTCTGGGCGCGTCATGTAGCGCCGCTGCCGAAGACCCGACTGCAACAATTCCAGCCTTGATTGCACAGATCAGTTCGGAGCCGGATAGATCCAAGAGGTATGAGGCAGGAGACAGGCTTGAGAAGTTTGTGAATGATCTGGATCGCAACGAGCGGGCTGTGCTTGCTCCGGAGGTCGTAGATAAAATCGCTTCATTGCTCGGCGACAATGATGAAGTCGTTCGAGCTTATGCTGCCGGCGTGCTCGCGCAAATCGGAGTGCCTGCTGCTCTCCGAGCTGTCGGGCCGCTTTTGAAGGCGCTCAGGGAGGCGAAGTCCGACTCCCGGAAAATCTATCGTGCTACCGATTTTAACGCCACAGACGCCATCATCGGTGCGCTTCACGCGTTGAAGGTTTGCGTGGTCCCTCCAGAACGGCGCGACCGAGACGTTTGCAATTACCTGCTCCAATAGCGGCCGGACAAGGATAGCGACCGTGCAGCAGGCGCTGCCGGTCGCCGGGTTTTGTGAACTCCAGAAGATTTCTCTTTACGATTTCCAGAAATCATGTTCTATTACTGCCATCCCGCCTCACTCGGAGGGGCGTTGCGCGCGATCGTCACGACACGCGGGGCGGGGAGCGATGGCCGCGAGGCTGCCGGCAGCGTGTCTTCGGGCACGCCGACGAACGGCAGCTTGCGGACGTGAAGTCGCAGCGTGCTGACACCCCGACGCTGGTGTCCCCATGCAATGCGCGCAAGCGCTTTGCATGCATGGTGGCCAACAAGCCGGCGCACCAGGCAGCCTGCGTATAAGCGTTAAGACCG
>JBARNF010000322.1:0-3047 GCA_049802835.1 Bradyrhizobium sp. | reverse complement strand
ATATCGGTGTGGTCTTCCGGCGGATAAGCATCGAGGTGCGCCAGAAGGGTCCTAACTAGCGATTTCTTCTTTTTCATGGACCTACTCCGTTCCGGATATATTCGAGATGGCGTGCAGGGCCGACAGTTCGCCCGCACGAGGTTCTTCGTCTATCATCTCCAACGCAATCGCACGTAGGCGGCGCTTGAGATAGTCCACGTGCTGCGGGGAGCATCCCATAGCTTGCGCTATTTCAGGCGATGTCTTGAAGCCTGAAAGCATGAGCACGGCGACTTGATGTGCTTCCGCGCTTCGGCGTTCGATGTAGCGTAGTGTCTGCACGTCAGACAAGGCATCTTCCTGTGTGGGTCGGTCAGGAAACTTAACTATCTTTGCATCGTCCGAAGCGAACAGTTTCGCTCCCGGGGATCTCAGTTCGTCGCTCCGAATGCTTCGCATGATGCCAAGCACATAGACAAAGTAGTCGTATTTTCTTAAATCGATCGTTCTGGTCGTGAGGCTGCGCGCGATTGCTTCGTGCGCAAGGTCCTGAGCGTATTGCTCTCTGTTAGGACGGGTCGCGCTCATGCGATACGCGGCGAAGAGCACCGATTTGTAAACGCCATCCCAATCAATAGTATCCATCCATTCCGGCATGCTCATCCTCCGGATGATTACACGTCGCGTGAACTCGTTCTTAGAGCCTAAACCTGCCCAGCTATTTTGCTGGAGAAATTGCCTCTTCTGGAAATAAGGCGGGCTTAAAGTACGTTTTCAGACTCCAAAGAGGTTCTTTTTTAGCAGCCCTCGATGGAACGCACCCGAATTGATCGATTCCGATAATAAAATCAGACACCAAGGGCAGTGTGCCAGGTCGCTTCAATGGCGCCTATCGGAAGCCCGGAGGGGGGCCCTTGACATGCGCAGCGCAGCTACGTCTGAAACTTTGTTGCTATAGGAAATTTGTCACACTTGTTGATGCTCGGCCAACCGATTCGACGCGCGTCCGGATACACCGTGCTGGTACTGAAAGTGTCGCTATCCGCAATTCGCCCCTAAGGGACATTTCCGAGCTGTGATGAAAGCTGGTTTGTTCGCCGTTCAGGACCTGGCACGTTGTGCAGCGCAACTTTGGTCGGTCTCGCAAGCCGACATTGAGCGGCTAAGCTTGGATACACGTCCTAGGTCTCCGAGAAGGTAATGCCTCCGAGCGTCGCGAGCTGGCCTGGCGAGAGCCCTACGTCAGCCACCGGCGCATCGACGCGACTGCGGGCCTCGCCGGCCGCGTTTGCGATCGCCTGCCAGATCCATGAGTGGGAGAACGACGTTGGCGATGCCAGATAGGGCATGGTCGAGATCGCGGCGTCCCTGCCGGCAACGCGCGAGTTGAGGCGGAACGTTGCCGCGAGTTCGACCTTGATCGCCTCCTGCACATCCGTGGTGAAGGGCTGCAGTCCACCGATCGCGACGGTGACGGGTACCGCGACGGGCGCGGCCACGGTCACCAGCGCGCCGGCCGGCTGCACGGTGTCGAGATAGGCCGCCACCCTTGCGATATCAGCCGGCTGCGGGATTCCGTCTGGATAGAGATCATCCATTAGCGGGAACACGCGCACCGTGCCGGGGCCGTTGAACAGCCGCTCGACAAAGACGCGCGTCACGCCCGTAACCGAGTTCGCCCACATCACGTAATCCGCGGCCGAGCCGCCGTGCGGCGGGTTGCGCTTGCGGAATAGGATGCGGGCGCGGAAGGTCTCGTCGTCCTCGACGTCGAGGCCGCCGGCGATGCTGCCGCTGTCGACGGACCCTGTCGCATCGTCGAGGCCGGGGCCGCTGAAGCCCGAGGTGAGATCGAGCGGCGTGTTGGCGACCGCATTCGAGGCCTTGCCATCCACCGCGGCGATCACGCTCACGCGCAAGATGCCGGCGGCACCGATCGTCCCGCCGGCCGTGGCCAGATATTGCGCCCCATCGGATCGCGTGAGCACGGCGCCACCGGTGACCGCGAGCGCGTCCGTCGTGGTGATCACGACGTTGCCGGCGGCTGGCGCGGCCGGACGCCGGGCGAGCCCCAGCTCCTCGCCATGGAGATCGAGGTTTTCGGAATCCGCCGTCAGCGCGAACTTCTGCTTCTGGATGTAGTCGGCAAAACCAAACAGCAGATGCTCGATGCCGCCGAACACCT
The DNA here is from genome assembly GCA_049802835.1 of Bradyrhizobium sp. Classification (GTDB taxonomy): domain Bacteria; phylum Pseudomonadota; class Alphaproteobacteria; order Rhizobiales; family Xanthobacteraceae; genus Bradyrhizobium. Next base: position 883 of record JBARNF010000322.1, on the reverse strand, counting down.
TCGCCGTCGGGTTGATGTTGTTCGGCCAGATCCAGGCATCGGAGCCAGGCAGATAAGAACGAAATGCGGTGCGGGCGCGCTCGACCGAGTCCTTGAGTGAGGGAACAGCGAACATCAGCGCGCCACCTGATTCCAGAGCACATCGAATTTGCGGTCATAGACGAGTAGCCCGTCGCGGCCATACAGCGCCACGGCCAACTCGAGCCGGCCCTCGATCTCGTTCGCGGTCGCCTGCGCGTCGATACGCACACAGACGCCCTGATCCCTCAGCGTCGCCAGGGCTTCGAGTGCAAACTGCTCCGCCCATTGCGAGGCCGGCAGGCCGAGGATCGTCAGCGGTGCCCGCTCCAGCAGCCACAGATGCGAGCCGAGCGGCCGCTCGTCGAGATCGGCGCGGACGTCGATGCCGTCGCCCCACCAGCCCCGCGCGTCGCCATCGGCGAGAAAGTAGAGCGGATGATCGGGATCGACTCGCTTGTCGCTGAACAGCAGCAAGGTCACAGCGGTGTCGATCGCCGCCTTGGCGCGCAGGCCGCCGTGATTGGTAGTCTCGTCGGGCTCGGCCATCGCCCAATCGGCGACGCCGCGCGCCGGGTCCCAGACGGAATCCCACAGCGCATTGCTATCAGCGGCGCAGCCCTCGGCGACGCGGATCACGACATCATTGGCCATGGCTTAAACCGCGAACACCTTGGTGGCGCAGCCGCCGCCGCAGAGGCCGACCGGCGTGCCGCCGACGCCACCGAGATCGACCTTCGGCGATTTGATAACGACATGCGGTGAGGTGTGCGTGATCTGCCCGTCCTCGATTTGAACCGAGGATTCTCCCCTGGTGACGGTCACGCTGTCGGCCGTCATGACGACCATGCAATGGCTGTCGTCG
>JBARNF010000321.1:0-1544 GCA_049802835.1 Bradyrhizobium sp. | reverse complement strand
CCTTTGGCCCGGCCCGGGTTGTGTCCGTGATCGCCATGGGGCGAGGGACAAACCAGCATGTCACAGATTTTCAGGACCGTTTTAGCCACTCTCGCCGTCGCCGGAACCTTTGGCGCGGTGCAGCTCGCGTCAGGCCATGACCTCACCGGCAGCCGGCAACTCGCTTCGACCGAGCCGGCGGGGGAAATCAACCGCGGCGCCAAGGCCGACCGGGCGGCGCTCAAAGTCGCGCAAAACCCAACCGAGACAGTTACGATCCGCAGCGTCAACCTTGCCGACACGTCTGTGGTGGTGCGTATTCCGGTCGCCCCGGTGCCTGCGGCCCAGGCGCCCTTTATGCGCGAAGAGATACGCAACCGCCCGGAACCGGCGGCCAAGCCGAAACGGACGATCGCCTGCGAACCCCCGGTCAGCGTTTTGACCGAGGTCGCCAAACTGCTCCAGCCCGGCCGCTGCGTGACCTGATCGAGCGTTCTCTGTCATTGCGAGCCACCGGGTCGCGTGAATGCGCCGCCCGATGACGGACTCCGCGAGATCGTGAAATCATATTCAGTCGTCATCACCCGCGAAAGCGGGTGATCCAGTATTCCAGAGACAGCAGTGATTGAACCGAGAAGCCGCGGCGTACTGGATCCCCGCCTGCGCGGGGATGACAGTCGAGTTGGTAGCAATGTCATCAGATGGCTCTATCGGAGACGTTGATTTGTCTGGGGTAAAAGTTCAGCATCGCCTCAATACCCGACCTTCATTCAGGATCAACCCATGTCACGCGTATCGATCAAGACCAAAGACGATCTGCCGGCCGAACTGCGTCCGCTGTGGGACAAGATGACGACCTATGGCGCGTTCGAGAACCAGGCGGGCGTGATGGCGCACCGGCCGCCGATCTTCAAGCACACCTGGTCGTTGCTGGTCGATCTGGCCGATACCGGCACCTTGTCGAAGCGTCATCTGGAGATCGCGCTGGTCGCGGTGTCCCTGTTGAACAAGTGCGACTATTGCGTCTCGCACCACGCGCCGAAACTGGCGATCCAGGGCGTATCGGAGGAGGGCGCCGACCGCCTGCTCAACTACGCGGATCATCCGGAACTCCATGTCGTCGACAAGCTCGTTGTCGAATATTCGATTGCGGTGAACAACAACTGGAGCAAGACGCGCGATGAAGTTTTCACGAGACTTCGCGAGCATTTCTCCGAAGCCCAGATTGTCGAGCTGACCTGGCGTATCGCGCTTTGCGGCGCCTTCAATCGCTTCACCGATATCCTGCAATGCGATGTCGAGCAGGGCGTCCCCGCGCGGGAAGCCGCGGAATAGCAGCCGTGATATCAGACGAATTGAACTGGCTGCCCGCCCGCGAGATGACGCGGCGTTTTGCCGAAGGCGATTTATCGCCGGTCGATGTGCTGGAAGCCACGCTGGCGCAACTGCACAGGGTCAATCCGGGGCTCAATGCCATCTGCCTGCTGGATGAGCCGCACGGGCGGCGCCTGGCTGCGGAGTCGGCGGATCGCTGGCGCCGCGGCGCGCCGCTCGGGGCGCTCGAC
>JBARNF010000320.1:0-1800 GCA_049802835.1 Bradyrhizobium sp. | reverse complement strand
GTTCGTCACACGGGGTGATGATCGCGTGTGGAACGGCTGCAGCCAGGACTGGGTTTCGGGGTGTGAGCGGCGCGTCTACGTGACCTGAAGGTCGCACCCGCCTAGTCATAGATTTGTGACCATCGGGGTATCCATCTAACCGGAGTAGCCTGACCTGGTGGATCGGCCTCGGGCTGGGGTGCCCTACCCCCGTTCGGTCGGGGAGATGCAGGCATGGTTCCGGACCGATGCGGACTGTCTGGACTACCTGGAGTGGCTGCGCTGGCCAGACGGGTTCGTCTGCCCTGACTGCGCCCATGTCGGCGGATGGCGGCTGGGAGACGCTCGTTTCGAGTGCGCTGCCTGCAAGGTGCGGACGTCGGTAACGGCAGGCACGATCTTCGACCGGACCAGGACTCCGCTGACGGTGTGGTTCACCGTCTGCTGGCAGTTCGCCAGCGCCAAGGACGGGGTCTCGGCGTTGAGCGTGCAGCGGACGCTGGAGATCGGCTCCTACCAGACCGCTTGGGCGATCCTGCACCGGTTGCGGTCGGTCCTGGTCCGCCCCGGCAGGGAGCGGTTGCGCGGGACGGTGGAGGTCGACGAGACCTTCATCGGCGGCGAGGAACCGGGACTGCGCGGCGGGCGGCAGCCAGGCAAGAAGGTCCTCACCTGTATCGCCGTGGAGGTCCACGAGCCGAAGGGATTGGGCCGGTGCCGGATGGCGCCGATCGCCGACGCCTCCGCGACCTCGCTGCACGCGTTCGTCACCGATCACGTGGAGCCGGGCTCGACGGTGATCACCGACGGGTGGTCGGGATACCACGGTCTGGACCGGCTCGGCTACGACCACGACCGGCGCAGCCAACGCGCCGCCCGCGCCCGCGGCGAGGACCCCGGCGCGTTGCTTCCCGGCGTGCACAGGGTCGCCTCCCTGGCCAAACGGTGGCTGCTGGGCACCCACCAGGGGTCCGGCGACGAGGCCCATCTGCAGGGCTACCTGAACGAGTTCACCTTCCGGTTCAACCGGCGCACCTCCACCAGCCGAGGCATGGTCTTCTACCGCGTCCTGCAACTGGCGGTCGGCCACGACCCGGTCCGCTACCGCGACCTGGTCGCCGACTCCCAGTCCAAGAAGACCCCACCAACACCGCCCGGCGCCCGTGGGCACCCGCCCAGCCTGGAGCGTCCCCCGGCCGACCGGCCCTGGCGCGGCCCACCACAAGCAGCAGCCGGGGACACACAGTCAGACCCGCCCCCGAAGCCCCCGCCAGGTGACGACAACCATGACGACAACCAGGCCACGACGGCCTGCCCCGTGTGCGGCACCACCTTCACCCCGATCCGCCGCCAGCTCTACTGCACTCCTACCTGCCGCAAGGCCGCCTGGCGAGCACGCCACCCCACCACCCGCCCGGCCATCACCGTCCCACCGACCAGCCCCCAACGGACCGTAACCGTCTACCAGTGCCCGGAATGCGACACCCGCTACCTCGGCCAGCAGTGGTGCCACGACTGCAACCAGCCATGCCTACGCCTCGGCATAGGCGCGCTATGCCCCAACTGCGAGGAACCCACCACCATCAGCGACCTGACCGACCAACACCCCCACTAACCAGACACCCCCGGGCGTACCCAACTCCGGTTAGATGGATACCCCGAAGGGACCATAACGATTCTGTGGCCCGGGGCCTGCCACCGGTGCTGATCAGGGGTCGGACACGAGGTCGGGCACGAGGTCGGACACGAGGTCGGGCACGGCTGAAGAAGTGGTTGTGTCCCGTGTCACCTCGCGAGTGCCCTGCGGAATGACCCGTGTCG
>JBARNF010000319.1:0-6031 GCA_049802835.1 Bradyrhizobium sp. | reverse complement strand
CCGCGCGGGCGCTCTCGGTCTTCACCTTCATGCCGATGCTCGGCGTGCGTTTGCAGGACGCGGCCAGCACGCGTTCGCCCTCGATCTCGACCATGCAGGCGCGGCAATTGCCGTCCGGCCGATAGTCGGGCGCCGGCGAGTAGCAGAGGTGCGGGATCTCCTTGCCCTGGCGCTGCGCCACCTGCCAGATGGTCTCGCCGGGCTTGGCTTCGACGTTCACGCCGTCGAGCTCGAACTTGATCGTCGTCATTCGGCTGCGTCCTTGAACTCGTCGGGGAAGTATTTGATCACGGAGGCCAGCGGGTTCGAGGCGGCCTGGCCGAGCCCGCAGATCGAGGCGTCACGCATCGCCTGGCTCAATTCGCCGAGCAATTCGCGGTTCCAGACCGGCGCTTGCATCAGCAGCGCCGCCTTCTGGGTACCGACCCGGCACGGGGTGCACTGACCGCAGCTTTCGTCCTCGAAGAACTTCATCAGGTTCAGCGCGGCGGCCCGCACACTGTCCTGTTGCGACAGGATGATCACCGCAGCCGAGCCGATGAAGCAGCCGTATTTCTCGAGCGTGCCGAAATCGAGCGGGATGTCGTCCATCGATGCCGGCAGGATGCCGCCCGAGGCGCCACCGGGCAGATAGGCATAGAAGGTGTGGCCGTCGGCCATGCCGCCGCAGAACTCGTCGATCAGCTCGCGCACCGTGATGCCGGCCGGCGCGAGCTTGACGCCGGGATTCTTCACCCGTCCCGACACCGAATAGCTGCGCAGCCCGGTGCGGCCGTTGCGGCCGTGGCTGGTCCACCACGCCGGGCCCTTCTCGACGAGGTCGCGCACCCACCACAGGGTCTCGACATTGTTGATCAGGGTCGGCAGGCCGAACAGCCCGACCTGGAACGGATAAGGCGGCTTGTGCCGCGGCAGGCCGCGCTTGCCCTCGATGCTTTCGAGCAGCGAAGATTCCTCACCGCATATGTAGGCGCCGGCACCGCGCCGCAGATGCAGCTCCGGGCCGCCGGGCGGCAACTTGGCGATTTCGCGGGCCAGGATTTCGCGCGCCGCCGGATATTCGTCACGGATGTAGATATAGACCTCGCCGGCTTCCACGATGTGGGCGGCGATCAACGTTCCCTCGAGGAAGCGATGCGGATCGCCATTGAGATAGAACCGGTCCTTGAAGGTTCCCGGCTCGCCCTCGTCGCCATTGACGGCCATCAGGCGCGGTCCGGGCTCTCCCAGCACGGCGCGCCATTTGCGTCCCGTGGGGAAGCCGGCACCGCCGAGCCCGCGCAGGCTGGAATCATCCAGCGCCTTCAGGATGTCCTCGCGCGACGTGCGTCCTGCGCGCAGATCGGTGAGGAGCTTGTAGCCGCCGTCCTTCACACAGGCGTCATAGTCGACATAGGCAGGGATGTGCGGATGGGTGTCGCCCTGCGCCAGGCTGTCGAGGACCGCCGCGGCAGTGGCGTCGCGGACGAAGTGATGGCCGACCTCGGCCACCGGCGCTGCATCGCACAAGCCGACGCAGGGCGCGCGGACGACGCGCACCTCCGGCCCCGCCTGACTCGATAGCTCCTGCTGGAGCCTTTCGGCCCCCATCATCGCGCATGTCAGCGAATCGCAGACCCGGATCGTGACCGGCGGCAGGTGGGGCTCGCCCTCCTTGACCACGTCGAAATGCGCATAGAATGTCGCGGTCTCGAACACCTCCGCGAATGAGAGCTGCATTTCGTCGGCGAGCGCCGCAAGATGGGCCGCCGAGATCTGATGATAGGCGTCCTGGATCAGGTGCAGGTGCTCGATCAGGAGATCGCGCCGCCGGGGCCTTTCTCCGAGCAGTTCCGCAATCTCGTGCGCTGCGGTAGGGTCGACCTGGCGTCCTTTTGGCGTGGCCTTGGCGCGGCGACGCCCCTCGCCCGGATGGTCGAAAGCACGAACCTGATGCACGTCGTCAGCCATGAGCACTTCATCCCTACGATTAGACCGAATCTAACCGTTGGCATGCCAGAGGCAAGCCGGAATTGATGCATCGACCCTGAATACGTCGGCAGGATTAGCCGCGGCTGATCCCGCCGCCCTGCAACCGCTTCACGTTTTGCTCATACAATCTTCAATGTAGAACCAGCGGTCGTCGCCGGCGAGACCTTTGGCCTTCACCTCCTGGCGACAGGCCTTGAGCTTCGGCTTGTTGGCGCTCCACCGCGCCTTCATGTCCTTGAGCTTCTGCAGCGACAGCCTCGCGTTCGAAGGCTTGGCGCCATTGGATGACGCGGATGGCGCCGTCTGAGCGACCGCAGCTGGCAGCTGGCCGGCGACCAGCAGCAAGGCAACACAACAAAGCGATGTCCGAGAAATACGGGTCCGAGAAATACGGGTCAGAGACTTGACGATCCTCAAAAATTCAAAAACGAAAGGAAATGAAAAACACGACCAAAAAAGATTTGCGGGACGCGCAAAGCGGCGCGTCCCGCAATTGATAGCATGGCGATCAGAAGATCTTGACCGCGCTTTCCAACGTCTTCCAGACGCCCCACGCCAGTGGTACGCCGACGAAGGCCCAGAACAACGCTGACCTCACGTCGAATCCGCCCTTGCCGATGCCGAACGACCCGTGCTGGATCGCCGACTCGTTCTTGGCTAGCTCCGACTGGTAGCGCGCGACGTCATCCGTGCTCATGTTCCACTTGTGGTCGACAGGCTTGATCAGGAAGTTGCAGACCAAGCCGGCCAGGAGCATGGCGCAGAGGATGTACATCGTCGAGTTATAGAGCTGGTCGCGCGGCACGCCCGCGGCGAGCTGGAACTCGCGGATGTAGTTGACGACCACGGGGCCAATGATACCCGCCGTCGCCCAGGCCGTCAGCAGCCGGCCGTGGATGGCACCCACGAACTGGGTTCCAAAAAGGTCGGCCAGATAGGCCGGCACGGTCGCGAAGCCGCCGCCATACATCGAGAGGATGATGGCGAAGGCGCCCACGAAGAACAGCTTCGATCCCATTGCTGCGAAGGTCGGTGCCAGTGCATAGAGCACGATGCCGATCAGGAAGAAGCAGTAATAGGTGTTCTTGCGGCCGATGTGATCCGACAGCGAGGCCCAGAAGAAGCGGCCACCGATGTTGAACAGCGACAACAGGCCGGCGAAGCCTGCCGCGATGCCGGCAATGGCGGCCTTCTGACTGGCGTCGAGCTGATTGAAGCTGACGTCAGGCAGCCCGATCAGCTTGCCGGCGAAGATCTCCTGCAGCATCGGCGAAGCCATGCCGATCACACCGATGCCTGCCGACACGTTCAAGCAGAGCACCCACCAGACCAGCCAGAACTGCGGGGTCTTGTGTGCATTGTCCAGATGCACATGGTGCTCCGAGATCATCGCCTTCTTGACCGCCGGCGGCGTCCAGCCCTCAGGCTGCCAACCGACCGGGGCCACGCGATAGGCGAAGGCACCGATCATCATGAAGACGAAATAGATCACGCCCATCGTGACGAACGTCTCCCAGACGCCGACCGAGGTGGGCGTCTTGAAGTAGTTCATCAGGAGATTGGCCAGCGGAGCACCGATCATCGCACCGCCGCCGAACCCCATGATCGCCATGCCCGTCGCCATACCGCGGCGGTCGGGGAACCATTTCACCAGGGTCGAGACCGGCGAGATGTAGCCGAGGCCGAGGCCGATGCCGCCGATGACGCCGGCGCCGAGCCACATCATCCAGAGCTGATGCACATAGATGCCCAAGGCCGCGAACAGCAGGCCACCGCCCCAGCAGCACGCCGCGACGGCACCCGCCTTGCGCGGTCCGGCCCGCTCGAGCCAGCCGCCCCAGATCGCCGCCGAGCCGCCGAGCAGCACGAAGAACAGGGTGTACATCCAGCCCAGGCTCGCGACCTTCCAGTCGCAGGTGGTCGTGAACAGCTCCTGCACCAGCGTCATGTCCGGGCAGGCCTGCGTCTGGGTCACACCGATCGCGCGCGACAACGGCAGCCAGAACACCGAGAAGCCATAGGCCATGCCGATGCACAGATGAATGCACAGTGCGGCGGGCGGAACCAACCAGCGATTGAACCCCGCCTTCGCGACCGTGTGCTCACGATCGAAGATCCCGGCTTGCACATCCGGGAGCGCTCCCGCGCTCTCAATAGTAGCCATTCATTCCTCCCCTACGGACGCCCGTCCCACGCAACCACGTCATGTTCTGTCCCCTTGATCAGAATCAATACGCTCACCCACCGTACCCACCATCGACGTACCAGACTCTTTCTGCGATGCACAAAGGCCCAAGACTGTTGCACTGCGCATAGCCCCTCTGCCGAGGTTCCATGCCGCGCGCCCTCATTGTGCCCCGTCCTGCCTGGCCCGCTCCCCGGCGGGCATGACCCATCTCCCGCAACCTCCGCGGAAGCGCCCCAATTGGTGCAGAACCGAGGCAAATTGTCGATAGTAAAATGGTAATAGTTAGTCAAACTTGGTGGATTGACTGCAATGCAGCGAACATGTGTTGCTAACAGGCACACAAATTCACGTGCAACTGACGCAGCCGCCACCCCCGGCTGTAGTCATGGCGCACGCGAGTACTTGCAGATATTCGCAACAGCCTCCCAATCGATCAACTAATCAACAAAGGGACCGATCAATCGGACAAAGCCGAGAGCTCGCGATGCACACGGCAGCTCTCGAAAAAGTGAAGTCAGGGACAACCTGTCCTTGCCTCGCAACATCGGCGCAAGCCTGGACTGAGAACGCGGCATTGTTGTGAGCGGGCTCGGGCAGGGATGCGACGATAGGAAGCAGCGCGCGATCTTGACATCGGATACGCCGAGAATGGCCTGCGTCAACTACTTAGTTGATGAGGAGGATGACAACCGGCCCGCAGGTGATCAGCCCGGCAGCGCCGCCGTTTTCTCGATCAGGAACAGGATGCGGCTCTCGTTGCGGTCGAGGATCTCGATCCGGTCGCCGGTCTCCCGAATCAGGTTGGGAATATCGATCACCGCCAGCGGATCGGTGCAGCAGACCTCGATACGCTCTCCCGCCTTGAGCGCCTTCAATGCCTTGCGGGTCTTGAGCGCCGGCAGCGGACACTTCAGCCCGGTGAGGTCCAATCTGGTCGTCGTCATCGGGCGACCATGGCGAAGCGCCCGGAGCGCGTCAACCGGATCAGATCAGTTCGGCATAGCCGAGGAATCCGACGCTCTGTCCCGGCTCGACCCGGATCGTGTCCTCGTCGAGTTCGACGAGCCCGTCGGTCTCGATCAACGACGACAGCAGGCCCGCACCTTCGCGCGGGAACTTGAGGGCTTCCAGGGTTCCATCGGCGGCCCTGCGCAGCGTCACGCGGACATATTCCCGGCGTCCCGCCTTCTTTTTGTAGGCGAAGCCGGCGCGGACCGGGATTGGCAGCAGCCGCTCCGGCAGGGCGCCCGCAAGCGCAAGCACGGTCGGACGCACCACGTGCACGAAGGTCACGAAGCTCGCAACCGGGTTCCCGGGCAGTCCGATGAACGGGGTGCCCGCGATGATTCCCATTGCAACCGGCCGCCCCGGCTTGATCGCCATCCGCCACAGCACCAGCGAGCCGACGCTTTCCACCGCGGCCTTGACGTGGTCCTCCTCGCCGGTCGAAACGCCGCCGGTGGTGAGCAGGAGATCGTGCCGGCCGGCGACCTTCTGCAACGCAGCCGCGAGCGGCGCACGCTCGTCGCTGAAGATGCCGAGATCCGACACCTCGCAACCGAGCCGCTTCAGCATGGCCAGGAGCATGAAGCGGTTGGAGTCATAGAGCTGTGCCGGCGCCCGCGCGGCTCCCGGCGACGCCAGCTCATCGCCGGTCGAGAACACGGCAACGCGAATGCGGCGGCGGACCTCGACCTCGGCTAGGCCGAAAGCGGCGACTGTCGCAACATGCTGCGGCTTCAGGCGCTGCCCCGCCTCGAGTGCAACGGCGCCGGCCGCGACGTCCTCGCCGGCCGGGCGGACATTGGCACCGGGCTTGAGCCCCGCCGGCAGTACGACGCGGCCATCCGCTTCGAGGCGGACGTCCTCCTG
>JBARNF010000318.1:0-2262 GCA_049802835.1 Bradyrhizobium sp. | reverse complement strand
CGTAAGAACGGGGAGAGGGAGCGCACTGTCAGCGCGGCGAGACCTTGGCTCTCACGCACGAGAGTGAGCTATTTCTGCGAGAGCAGCCCGCCTCACCTCGACCGCGGACGCTCGCGATTCTCGATGCGGTCCTTGTTGTTGACCTGCTCGTCTTCCGGCTTGCCGACATCGATGGTCTTGCCGGACTGATTGCCGGGATTGTAGTGATACTGCCCGTCCTGCTTCTCGCCGGGCTGCTTCTGGTTCGGATTGACGTTATCAGCCATGGGGACTCTCCTGTTGTGAGCGACAACGGAGCCGGGCGATGGTTGGTTCCGCCCTTACATTCCCGCAGCCTTACGCCCCCGTCACCCGCCAGATACAGTTGCCGACATCGTCGGCCACCAACAGCGAGCCGTCCGGGCCGAGCGTCACGCCGACGGGGCGGCCATAGGAGAAGCTCTCGTCCGGCGCCAGGAAGCCGGAGAGAATGTCGCGCGCCGGGCCTGACGGCTTGCCGTTCTCGAACGGGATGAACACGACCTTGTAGCCGGACAGCTTGCTGCGGTTCCACGAGCCGTGCTGGCCGATCACCATGCCCTGCGGGAATCCCGGCAGGGTGCCCGCCGGCAGCCAGCACAGGCCGAGCGATGCGGTATGGCCGCCGAGCGCATAGTCCGGCGTCAGCGCGGTCGCGACCTTGGCCGGATCTTGCGGCACGCGGTCGTCGACCGTCTTGCCCCAGTAGCAATAGGGCCAGCCATAGAAGCCGCCCTCGCGCACCGAGGTCAGGTAGTCCGGCGGCGTCTCGTCGCCGAGCCCGTCGCGCTCGTTGACCACGGTCCACAGCACGCGTGTCTCAGGCTCGAACGCCAGCCCCACCGCGTTGCGCAGACCGCCAGCGAAAATCCGCGACTGCCCGCTCGCGATGTCCAGCTCATAGATGCAGGCGCGGCCCTCTTCGACCTCAAACCCCAATTCGGCGATGTTGGTGAGCGAGCCGACGCCGGCATAGAGCTTGCCGCCATCGGGGCTGACCAGCAGGCTGCGCGTCCAGTGTCCGCCCGGCTTGAAATTCGTCAGCCGCTTGCCAGCCGCTGTGATGCGCTCGGCGCCTTCAGTGTAGGGGAAGGCTACGATGCCATCGGTGTTGCCGACATAGAAGGTGCCGCCCACCAACGCCATGCCGAACGGCTGGCTGAGATTCTCCATGAACGCGTTGCGGCGTTCGGCGGTGCCGTCGCCATCGGCATCCACCAGCCGCGTAATGCGGTTGGCGCTGACGCCCAGCGCTGCGGCGCGGCGCATCGTCGCCTGCATCGCATAGCCGAACATGTTGCGCACCGGGCTCGGCACCTGTGTCGACTCCGCGATCAGCACCGATCTTTCCGGCATCACGTAGATCCAGCGCGGATGGTCAAGCCCGGTGGCGAACGCATTCACCTTCAGCCCCGGCGCCGCCACCGGCCGCTCACCGTCGCGCCAGCCGCGCGCCGTCGGCATCTTCAGGGTCGGCAGCAGGCCCTGCGGCTTCGCCACCGGAATCTGCGGCGCTGCGCCCCAGGCCGGCTGCGGCGTCTCGCCCTGCAGCTTGCGCCACTGCAGCGCCGCATTGCCAACCAGCGCGACGCCGCGCGCGACGATGGAGGAGAGGGTCATGAAACGTCCTGTTCGGGCTGGGAAGCAGATGGAGGCGGGTGCGTGAGGCGACCATCGCGGGGATGGCGGCAAAGACCGATCCGTTATGGTCTACCACGCCCAACGTGACAACTGCGTGGGCTGCGGAAGGGGGCTGCGAAACCGGGGCTCGCGTCAACCGGCTTGCTATCCCTCCGTCCAGGGATTGAACAGGCGAGTGCCGGTAGCCACGAAGTCCTTCACGTTGCGCGTGACGAGCGTCAGGTCATGCACGAGGGCCGTCGCAGCGAAGAAGCCGTCCATATCGGGCGCGGGCCGCCCAATCTCCGACGGCACACGGCGTCGAGCAGCAAGCTCACCGGTTGATGTCGCGCGGCTTGCCGTGCGTGCGTGTCAGATCGATGTCGGCGCCACGGAGTGGCGATGTCAGCAGGAATTCGGCGAGCGTCCCGTTGCGGGCTGTCCTGCGGGACCATTCCTGTGCCGAAACGACTACGACGGCCGGCTTGCCGTTGCGGGTGATGACCTGCGGACCGGACTGAGCGCGGTCGACCAACTCAGACAGCCGCGCCTTGGCGGCGGTAAGCGTCCACTCGCCCTTCTCGGGAGGTGCATCGGTCGGGGACTTGGGTGCTTCCATCAGCG
>JBARNF010000317.1:0-6994 GCA_049802835.1 Bradyrhizobium sp. | reverse complement strand
GGCAAGGCCTGCGGCGCCACCGCCGCGGCCGGCTCCTGCGCCCGCTGCCGGCAAGAAGTGTCCGCCGAACGTCCCGCATTGTTGAGCCGTCGCGCGTCGGTTCGGCGGCACGGCGGTTGCAACGTCGGCTTGTTTTCGATATTTGCCGGACCGCCGGATTGATCGATCGTGGGCGCAGGACGTCGGCAGCCGACGACGTGTTGCGGGGGCATCATTGATTTCAGCGTTTGTAGGTCACGTGCGCGTGCTGTTCCGGCGAAGCGCAATCATGGCCGCCCTTTGCTGTGCTGGCGTCGCAGGCCTCCCGTCGCGGGCCGATGCGCAGGCATTGCCTGGCGCCGAAACCGTCTACGCCTCGGCGCCGCCGCGCCTGCTTCAGATCCGCACGCTCGTCGCCGATGCCGGCCGCCAGACCTCGACCGGTTCAGGCTTCCTGGTCTCGGCCGACGGACTTGCGATCACGAACTATCATGTGGTCTCCGATGCCGCGCTCGAGCCTAAGACCTATCGGCTGGAATATACTGGAGCCGATGGCACGCAGGGTGGGGTGACGCTGCTCGCCGTCGACCTGCCCAACGACCTCGCACTCGTTCGCGTCGAGAAGCAGAACGCGCCGTTCTTCGGTTTCGACAAGGCCGCGCTCGATGGCGGCCTGCCGAAGGGCGAGCGGCTGTATTCGCTCGGCAACCCGCTCGATCTCGGCTTCACGATCATTGAAGGCACGTATAACGGCCTCGTCGAGCACAGCTACAACGATCACATCCACTTCACCGGCGCGCTCAATCCCGGCATGAGCGGCGGTCCGGCGGTGAATGCGCAAGGGCAGGTGGTCGGCGTCAACGTCGCGACCCGACGCGGCGGGCAGTTGATCAGCTTCCTGGTGCCGGCGCGCTTCGCTGCTGCGCTGTTGGCACGAGGGCAGGATGCGAAGCCCGCGGCGGCCGATCTGCGCAAGGATGTGATCGCGCAGCTCGGCAGCTGGCGGGCTGGCCTCTACAAATCCCTCGTCGATGCCGGCTTCCGGGACCGGGCGCTCGGGTCCTATCAGGCGCCGGAAACGCGCGCGGCGTGGTTCGATTGCTGGGCCAGCACCAACGCGAGCGCCTCCCCGAAGCCGCGCGCCAGCATCAATTCGACGAGCTGCAAAGCCGATGCGAGCGTGTATGTCGCGTCCGACCTGAACACGGGCGTCGTCGAGGTCAGCCACTCCTTTGCGAAATCGATCGACCTCAATCAGTTCCAGTTCGCGACCGTGCTGACTCAATTGGCGCAGCCCCGGCTCACGCTGGGCGGCTCATTCCGCAAATGGTACACGCCGCAGCACTGCCATGAGGACTTCGTCAGCATCGCGCCGGCCGCAGCCGAGCATCCGCCGCTGCGGGTCATCTGGTGCGCGCAAGGCTATCGCGAGTTCGACGGCCTCTACGACGTGGCGATGGTCGCCGTGACGCAGGACCGCGCCGACGAAGCGCTGGTCTCGCGCCTCAGCCTGCAGGCGATCGCCTATGACGACGCGCTACAGCTCGGAAAGAGCTTCCTCGAGCGTTTGCAGGCCGTGCGATGATCTGGGTCGAAATCCTCTCCAAGCATCGCGACGTTGCCGGGCGCTTCCGCCTCGATGCCGCTGAGATCAGCATCGGCCGCGGCTACGACAATCACGTCATCCTCGACGATCCCTATGTTGCCGCCCGCCACCTCCGCATCTTCCGTGACGGCGAGGGACGTCTTGTCGCCGAGGATCTCGGCAGCGCCAACGGACTCTATCTCGACCGGAGCAGAAGCCGGAAGCCGCAGCTCGTCCTCGACGGCATCAAGCCGATCCGAATCGGACAGACGCTACTTCGGGTCCGCGAGACCGGCCATGCCGTCGAGCCGGAGCGGCTGACGGGATCCGAGCGTGGAGCGCTCCCGATCGTGGCCGCGATTGCCCTCGGTGCCGTGCTGCTCGCCATCAACGCGATGATGGTGTGGTTTGCGCAGACCTCGGAGGCGCATCTGTCCGACTATCTCGTGCCGACCCTCACGATGATCGGGGTCGTCACGGCGTGGGTCGGTGTCTGGGCGCTGCTGGCGCGCCTGTTTTCCGGACGTTCGCACTTTCTGCGCCATCTCCTGATTGCGGAGGCCGGGCTGGTTGCCTTTTGGATCTATAGCGAGTTTGCGCAGGTTGCCTCGTTCGCCCTGACCTGGACGGCGGTGTTCACCTATGGCTACGTCGCATCGTGGATCGTTCTTGCGGCGATATGCTTCCTGCATCTGCGCGAGGTCGGGCGCACGCATCTGCTGGCCAAGGGCGTTGTGGTCGGTTCGCTGCTGGTTGTGGCGATCGCGGTCCAGGCCCTGCAGCGGTCGGAGGCGTTCGCGAATTCGGGCCGGCCCAACATCACCCACGTCATCCTGCCCCCGTCATTGCGCCTGGTCCCGCTCCGCGACGAGCGCGGCTTTCTCGAGGACGTCGCGATGCTGAAAGGCCGGCTCGATGCCGCTCGCGCCGACGCGAAAGGGGCGGGTGTGGAGCGCTGAGCACAGTTCCACTCTCTTTGCGGCCAGAGATTGAAAGTTCCCGAGTTCCCGTCATAGCCTCTGTTCCGGGATTTTACGGGGATTTCAGCATGAACCGACGCGCGTTTTTGGGACTGGGATCGGCTTTTTTGGTATCAGGGTGCCTTACTGGCAAGGAGGGGACCGAATACGCGGTGGTGGCGCAGAAGATCGGATCGCCGCGGCCTGGCCAGTCCCGCGTCGTCATCATGAGCTTGAAGGACTCCTGGCTGGACAGGACCAGTTGCGACGCCAAGGTGGACGGTGTTGCATTGAGCCGGCTCCTGCCCGGCACCTATGTCTATGTCGACCGGCCGGCGGGGCCGCACCATCTCGTGGCGACCCAGACATTGTTCCCGGGCGATTCCGTCCTCGATTTCAATACCGAGCCTGGACGAACCTATTTCTTCTCGATCAGGCCCAGCGATCGGTCCAGGGCCATGCAGGGCGGGGGAATGGCGTTCGGTCTGGTCGGCATGGGCGTGATGGCCGCGGCCTCGTCGGGGGCTGACAACAAGGGGCCAGTCGATTTCGTTCCGCTGCAGGAAAGTCAGGCCAAGACGGCGCTGGCGGAGCTTCTTCAGGCCGAATAGGCCCATTTTCCTTGCGTTGCGCGAAAATCCGGCTATATACCGCGCCATCTCACACGGAAACTTGGCTCTCACAGAGGGCGTCCGGTGGCAAGCCGGGCCTTAACGGCCCGTTTTTGCTCACGCGTTTCCGGAGGAACAACCGGAGTATCATCCTATGGCGCTGCCCGATTTCACTATGCGCCAGCTGCTCGAAGCTGGCGTGCACTTTGGTCACCAGTCTCACCGCTGGAACCCGAAAATGGCTGATTTCATTTTCGGAAGCCGCAACAACATCCACATCATCGACCTCGCCCAGACCGTGCCGCTGCTGCACACGGCACTGCAGGCGGTCAGCGACACCGTCGCCAAGGGCGGCCGTATCCTGTTCGTCGGCACCAAGCGCCAGGCCCAGGACAACGTGGCTGACGCGGCCAAGCGCTGCGCCCAGTATTTCGTCAATTCGCGCTGGCTCGGCGGCACGCTGACCAACTGGAAGACGATCTCGGCGTCGATCAAGCGCCTGCGTCACCTCGACGAGGTGCTGGCCTCGGGCGAAGCCAGCTCCTACACCAAGAAGGAGCGGCTGACCCTGCAGCGCGAGCGCGACAAGCTCGACCGCTCGCTCGGCGGCATCAAGGACATGGGCGGTCTGCCCGACATGATCTTCGTGATCGACACCAACAAGGAAGACATCGCGATCCAGGAGGCCCAGCGCCTCAACATCCCGGTCGCCGCGATCGTCGACACCAATTGCGATCCGAAGGGCATCACCTATGTCGTGCCGGGCAATGACGACGCCGGCCGCGCCATTACGTTGTATTGCGACCTGATCGCGCGCGCGGCCATCGACGGCATTTCGCGGGCGCAGGGCGATCTCGGCATCGACATCGGCGCGTCCGCCGCGCCGCTCGAGGAAGAGCTCCCCGCGGCGCCGGCGGCTGCGACGTTCCAGGGCTTGCCTGGTCCGCGCGGCACCGCCGACGACCTCAAGAAGCTCACCGGCGTGTCGGGGGCGATCGAGAAGAAGCTCAACGACCTCGGTGTCTTCCACTACTGGCAGCTCGCCGAGCTGAACCACGACACCGCTCACAAGATCGGCGAAGAAGTCGGTCTGCCGAGCCGTGCCGATGCCTGGGTCGCCCAGGCCAAGTCGCTCGCCGACGCGTAAGACGACGCAAGACTATCTGGCCGGCGTCGGACGCCGGCCATCGCGACTGATCGAGATATTTCCTGGCAGCGGATGGCGAGGCGCCGTCCGCTGCGTCGCGCTTTGGACAGGCAAAAGGACGTTGAACGATGGCTAATATCACCGCAGCGATGGTGAAGGACCTGCGCGAGTCGACCGGCGCGGGCATGATGGACTGCAAGGCTGCGCTCACCGAGACCGGCGGCGACATGCAGGCCGCGCAGGATTGGCTGCGCAAGAAGGGCCTGTCGAAGGCCGCCAAGAAGGCCGGACGCGTTGCGGCAGAGGGTCTGATCGGCGCGCTCACCTCGGGCAAGAAGGGCGTCGTCGTCGAGGTCAACTCCGAGACCGACTTCGTCGCGCGCAACGAGCACTTCCAGGGGCTGGTCAAGATCATCGCCCAGGTCGCGCTCGACGTCGGCTCCGACGTGGAGAAGATCAAGGCCGCGAAAGTCGGCAGCATCACCGTCGAGGCTGCGGTCGCCGATTCGATCGCGACCATCGGCGAGAACCAGACGCTGCGCCGCGCGGCTTCGCTCGAAGTGAGCGAAGGTGTGGTGTCGAGCTACGTCCATGGCGCCGTCATCGAAGGTGCCGGCAAGCTCGGCGTGATCGTGGCGCTGGAGTCGGCTGGCAAGACCGACGAGCTCGCAGTGCTCGGGCGTCAGCTCGCGATGCATGTCGCGGCGGCCAATCCGCAGGCGATCGATGCCGCCGGCCTCGATCCGGAACTCGTCAAGCGCGAGAAGGACGTGCTCGCCGACAAGTATCGCCAGCAGGGCAAGCCGGAAAACGTGATCGAGAAGATCGTCGAGTCCGGCCTGAAGACCTACTACAAGGAAGTCACTCTGCTGGAGCAGGCCTTCATCCACGATAGCGGCAAGTCGGTCGCGCAGGCGCTGAAGGAAGCTGAAGGCAAGGTTGGCGGTCCGATCAAGGTCGCCGGTTTCGTCCGCTATGCGCTCGGCGAGGGCATCGAGAAGGAAGAGACCGACTTCGCCGCCGAAGTGGCGGCCGCCAGCGGCAAGAAGTAACGGCTGGATGTCGTCACGGTCCGGCGCGGCCTTCGCGCCGGATCTCAACGCGCGGGACAGGGAAGCATTGGCGAATGGCTGAGCCGCTCTATCGTCGCGTCGTCATCAAGCTGTCAGGCGAGTATCTCGCCGGCAGCCACGCCTTCGGCATCGACCAGGCGACCGTCGACCGCATTGCCGACGACCTGATCGCGGCCCAGAGGCTCGGCGTCGAGATCGCCGTCGTGGTCGGCGGCGGCAACATGGTGCGCGGCGTGGAAGTTTCGTCGAAGGGCGTGTCGCGCCCGACCGGCGATACGATGGGCATGTTGGCGACGGTCATGAACTGCCTGGCCTTGGAAGCCGCAATCCAGCGCAAAGGCACTCCGGCGCAGTCGCTCTCGGCGTTCGTGATGCCAGAAGTGTGCGAGCTCTTCACCCGCACTGCGGCGCACAAATCGCTGGCCGAAGGCCGCATCGTGCTGCTCGGCGGCGGCACCGGCAATCCCTTCTTCACCACCGACACCACCGCGGTGCTGCGAGCCGCCGAGATCGGCGCCCAGGCGGTGCTCAAGGCCACCAACGTCGATGGCGTCTACAGCGCCGATCCGAAGAAGGATCCCACCGCCAAACGATTCGACCGGCTGACCCATTCGCAGGCCATCGAAGGCGGCTACAAGGTCATGGACGCGACCGCATTCGCGCTTGCCCGCGAGACGTCGCTGCCTATCATTGTTTTCTCCATTGCCGAACCCGGCTCCATCGGTGCGATGTTGCAGGGCAGCGGGCGCGGCACCATCGTCGCGGGTTGAACCGCGGCACCGCCGGTTGGCCGGTGTTGGATCGATCCCGGGCCTGCGGTAGAAGCGAAGGCGAGACAGAGATTTGCCCGGCATGCGTCGAGTCCGGTCGGCAGCCTCCCTCGAGGGGGGGGGCGGCGAAACGGGCCTGAGAGTCCCGGGTTGCAGAAAGGAAAGCGTGATGACCACGGGTAGTTTCGACCTCAACGAATTGAAGCGCCGCATGCAGGGCGCGACCCAGGCGCTGAAGCACGAACTCGGCGGACTGCGCACCGGCCGCGCCTCGGCCTCGATGGTGGAGCCGGTCCAGGTCGAGGCGTATGGCTCGCACATGCCGCTGAACCAGCTCGCGACCGTCTCCGTGCCCGAGCCGCGCCTGCTCTCGGTGCAGGTGTGGGACCGCACGATGGTCAAGGCGGTCGAGAAGGCGATCGTCGATTCCAACCTCGGCCTGTCACCCGCCACCGAAGGGCAGGTCATCCGGCTTCGCATTCCCGAGCTCAACCAGGAGCGCCGCAAGGAACTGGTCAAGGTCGCGCACAAATACGCGGAAGCCGCCCGCGTGGCCGTCCGCCACGTCCGCCGCGACGGTCTCGATACGGTCAAGAAGCTCGAAAAGAATCACGAGATTTCCGAGGATGATCAGGAGCGCATCGCCGCCGACGTACAGAAGGCGACCGACGCTGTGATCTCGGAGATCGACCAGCTGCTGACGGCAAAGGAAAAGGAAATCCTCACCGTCTGAAGGATGCTTTTCATGTCCAATGCCGCGGCCCCCGTGACGGAGGCGCCGGATTGCTCCGACGGCCCGGCCCATGTTGCCATCATCATGGATGGCAACGGCCGCTGGGCCGCGGCGCGCGGGCTGCCGCGCGCGGAAGG